>NZ_JBEOXR010000010.1:152470-201608 GCF_040296665.1 Streptomyces sp. NPDC002057 | reverse complement strand
CGTGCATCTCGCGGGCGATGGCCTCGCGGGCGAGCCGCTGGGCCTGTGCGGCACGCAGTTCGGCCTCGGCCTCGGCGGGGCGGGCCCTCTCCCGTCGTCACGGGGCTCAGTAGGCCCGGCCGCGCCGTCGCATCGCCAGCGCCACGAACCCCGCCCCCACGCCCAGGAATCCCGTCCCGCCGAGCAGGTACGGCGTGGTGCCCAGGCCCCCGGTCTCGGCGAGCCGCCCGTCGTCCGCGGCGGGGCCGTCCTGGATCACCCCGATCCGCACCCCGCCCCCCTCGTCGGTGGCGTTCGCGGACGGCACGAACCACAGGGCGCACAGCAGCGTCCCCGCGGCGGTCGCGGTCAGCAGTGGGCGTCGGGCGGCGGACACGGAAATTTCGATCCCCCTTGCGGAAACCGCGAATTGGTCTGTGCGCCGATGCTAATGAACACAGCGGGTCGTGGGAAAGCCGAGGCCCCGCCGCCGCCTACGCTCCGACACATGAGTACTTCTGACACCGCACGCTATGTACGTCTTCGGGTCGATGTGGTCCTGGAGATCGACGGACCGGCCGAGTTGGCCGAGGCCGCAGAGGCCCGGATCGGCGCCGACGAGTTCATGCCCGAGGAGGAGCGGGTGCCCGCCCGCGCCGCCGTGCGCGAGGACAGCGCCGAGGCCCTCGCCTACCTCGTCGAGCCCTTCGACCTGATCCGCGACGTCCCCGGCATCGAGATGGTCCAGGCCTCCTGGAGCAGTGAGGAGATCGAGTACGACCCCGATGCGCTGGAGTGGGACCTCGGCGAGGAGGATGGGGCGGAGGAAGACGACGACCGGTCGTAGGACCGGTATCCGCCCTGTTCGCAGGCCCCGGGACGGCGTCCCGGGGCCTGTGGTGTGTACGTCGGTCCGATCCGGGAACCGGATGGACCAGAGGCGCGTGTCGAACAGTGGCATTCCCCACAAACGCCCCGCTCCCGGAACCGGACGGGGTGTCATGGGGTTCATAGAAGACGTTGGCAGGGAATCGGCGACGATGGAGAAGCGTGTGATGACGGACGGCAAGCACCGCAGGAGCCTGGCCGCCGCGGCCGCGGTGCTCGGCGGTGTGCTGGTGCTCTCGGCGTGCAGCGACGGCGACAAGGGCGCGGGCGCCTCCGGTTCCGCGACACCACAGTCACAGGCCCAGGTCGACGAGGCGGCCGCGCAGAAGACCTCCAAGGCGCAGATCACCATCTCGCCGAAGAACGGCACGCAGAACGCCTCCATCAACAACGACGCCAAGGTCACCGTCGCCGAGGGCAAGCTCACCGAGGTCTCCATGACCTCCGCCGAGGGCGAGGAGGTCAAGGGCGAGATAGCGGCCGACGGCCTCAGCTGGAAGCCCAGCGGCCAGCTCGACCGGGCCACGGTCTACAAGATCGCCGCCACCGCCACGGACGCGGAGGGCCTCGAGGCGCACGAGAACTCCTCGTTCACCACGGTCTCCAAGGCCAACAGCTTCATCGGCAACTTCACGCCGGAGGACGGCTCGACCGTCGGCGTCGGCATGCCGGTCTCGATCAACTTCAACAAGGCGATCACCGACAAGAAGGCCGTCCAGGGCGGCATCACCGTCACCTCCAGCAGCGGTCAGGAGGTCGTCGGGCACTGGTTCAACTCCCAGCGCATCGACTTCCGCCCGAACGACTACTGGACCGAGGGCTCGACGGTCACCCTGAAGCTGGACCTCGACGGCGTCGAGGGCGCCGACGGTGTCTTCGGCGTCCAGCAGAAGACCGTCACCTTCAAGATCGGCCGCAACCAGGTCTCCACCGTCGACGTCGCCACCAAGACCATGACGGTCACCCAGGACGGCAAGACGATCAAGACCATCCCGATCTCCGCCGGCTCCCCGGAGAACCCGACCTACAACGGTCAGATGGTGATCTCCGAGAAGTTCAAGGAGACCCGGATGAACGGCGCCACCGTCGGCTTCACCGATGACGACGGCAAGGGCGAGTACGACATCAAGGACGTGCCGCACGCGATGCGCCTGTCCACGTCGGGCACGTTCATCCACGGCAACTACTGGGGCCCGGACTCGATCTTCGGCTCGGCCAACACCAGCCACGGCTGCGTCGGCCTGAACGACGCCAAGGGCGCGGGCGACCCGAACCAGCAGGCCGCCTGGCTCTTCGACCACTCGATCGTCGGTGACGTCGTGATCGTCAAGCACTCCAAGGACAAGACGATCGCCCCCGACAACGGCCTCAACGGCTGGAACATGGGCTGGGCGGAGTGGAAGGCCGGCTCCGCGGTCTGATCCACCACCGGAACACACGGAAGCGGCCCCCTCCCCACCGGGAGGGGGCCGCTTCCGTCAGCGGGCCGGGTGCACGGCTACTTCCGCGCGTCCAGGTCCACGTTCTCGTCCACGCCCCACTGCGCGAGCAGCCGCAGCGCGTCCGCCGAGGCCGTCCCCGGCTCCGCCTGGTACGTCACGAGCACCAGGTCCGGATCGTCGCCGGCCACCCGCATCGACTCGTACGACAGGGTCATCTCACCCACCAGCGGATGCCGCAGCCGCTTCGTGCCGTGCCCCTTGTCGGTCACCGTGTGCGCCGCCCACAGCGAACGGAACTCCTCGCTCTTCACGGACAGTTCGCCGACGAGCGCCAGCAGCTGCGGATCGTCCGGATAGCAGCCCGCGTACAGCCGCAGCACGCTCACGACCTCGACCGCCTTGCACTCCCAGTCGACGTACAGGTCGCGCGCGTTCGGATCCCGGAAGACCATCCGGGCCATGTTCCGCTCGTCCGGCTCCCACGCCGCGAAGTCGCCCATCAGCGCCCGCGCCATCCGGTTCCAGGCCAGCACGTCGAGGCGGCGGCCCAGCAGGAAGGCGGGCACCCCGTCCATCGAGTCCAGCAGATGCGTGAGGCCCGGACGGACCCGCTGCGGACGGGCTATCGCCGCCCGCTGCCGCTTCTTCACCGTCGGCTTCGCGAGGTGCGTCAGATGCGCCCGCTCGGTGTCGCTCAGCCGGAGCGCCCGGGCGATGGAGTCCAGCACCTCGGTGGAGACGTTCCGCCCGTTGCCCTGTTCGAGCCGCGTGTAGTACGCCACCGACACCCCGGCCAGCTGCGCGAGCTCCTCCCGGCGCAACCCCGGCACCCGGCGATGGCGCCCGAAGTCCGGCAGACCCACGTCCTCGGGCTTCAGCCGGGCCCGGCGCGAGCGCAGGAATTCACTGAGTTCGGCACTGGGATCCATGCGTCCCGATTATCCCAGGTCGTACGCCGTGACGGACGGGTCTTCCTGTCCCTGCCAGTGGTAGGCACGCTGGACGTAGGCAGAACAGGTGGCTGGGTGAAATCGGCGCACTCCCACAGGCTGGAGCCATGACCACGAACGTGACCACCGTCCCCGCCTACGCCGCACCCGCCGCCAACGCCCCGCTGGAGCGCACCACCGTGCCGCGCCGCCCCGTCGGCGAGCACGACGTCCTCATCGACATCAAGTACGCCGGCATCTGCCACTCCGACATCCACCAGGCGCGCGACGGCTGGGGCGAGGGCATCTTCCCGATGGTCCCCGGCCACGAGATCGCCGGAATCGTCACGGAGACCGGCCCCGGGGTCACGAAGTTCCAGGTCGGCGACCGCGTCGGCGTCGGCTGCTTCGTCGACTCCTGCCGGGAGTGCGCCTACTGCCTCCAGGGCCTGCAGCAGTACTGCGCGCGGGGCATGACCGCCACGTACAACGCCGTCGACAAGAACGGCGAGCCCACCTACGGCGGCTACTCCAGCCACATCGTCGTCGACGAGAACTACACCCTGCGCATCCCCGAGGGCATCGGCCTCGACGAGGCCGCCCCGCTGCTCTGCGCCGGCATCACCCTCTACTCGCCGCTCGCCCACTGGAAGGCCGGCCCCGGCAAGAAGGTCGCCATCGTCGGCCTCGGCGGCCTCGGCCACATGGGCGTCAAGATCGCCCACGCGCTCGGCGCCGAGGTGACCGTCCTCAGCCAGTCGCTCCGCAAGCAGGAGGACGGCCTCAAGCTGGGCGCCGACCACTACTACGCGACCAGCGACCCGGAGACCTTCACCGAGCTCGCCGGCACCTTCGACCTGGTGATCTCCACCGTCTCCGCGCCGCTGGACTTCGACGCCTACCTGCGCCTCGTCAAGACGGACGGCGCCCTGGTGAACGTGGGCGCGCCCGAGGAGCCGGTCAAGATCGGCCTGTTCTCCCTGATCGGCGGCCGCAAGACGCTCGCCGGCTCGTCGATCGGCGGCATCGAGGAGACGCAGGAGATGCTCGACTTCTGCGCCTCGCACGGACTGGGCGCCGAGATCGAGCTGATCGATGCGGACCGGATCAACGAGGCGTACGAGCGGGTCATCGCGAGCGACGTCCGCTACCGCTTCGTGATCGACGCGTCGACGATCTGACCCTCCCGGCCCGGTCGCCGGGGCATGACCTTCCGGGTAATCGACCCCGAGGGGCATGCCCCGGCATTCTTGCGTCATGACCGCATACGCCATCGGAAACCTGCACCCGAAGCCCGTCCCCGACGAGGAGGTCTTCGTGTACATCGAGCGCATCCAGTCCACCCTCGACCCCTTCGGCGGCCGCTTCCTCATCCACGGCGCACCCCACCGCGAGGTCCTGGAGGGCGACTGGCCCGGCGCCGTCGTGCTCATCGCCTTTCCGACGTACGAGAAGGCCCGCGCCTGGTACGACTCCGCCGCCTACCAGGAGCTGATCCCCCTCCGCACCCGCCACCTGGCGGGCGACATCCTCCTGGTCGACGGCGTCGCCGAGCCCTACGACCCGGCGGCGACGGCCGCGCTGATGCGGGCCGCGTCAGCCGGCCCGGCCTGAGGACAGCTCCAGCCGCGTGCCGCCGAAGCCGGCGCGGAAGCGGGGGTCGTGGGAGACCGCGACCACCGCGCCCGTGAAGGCGGCGAGGGCGGCTTCGACCTCCTCCACCAGGGAGAGCGCCAGATGGTTGGTCGGCTCGTCCAGGACGAGCAGATCCGCCGGCCGGGTCACCAGCCGGGCCAGTTCGAGGCGGCGCCGCTGACCCACCGAGAGCCGGGCCACCGGCACGGTCAGGTCCTCCTCCCGGAAGAGACCGAGGCCGAGCAGCTCCTCCGCGTGCTCCTCGGGCGGGCCGGGACGGCCCGCCGCGTACGCCGCGAGCAGCGGTTCCGGGGAGGGGACGGCGGGCAGCTCCTGGCGCAGGTAGCCGATCGAGGCCGGGCGGACGACCGTGCCGCCGTCGGGACGCAGGTCGCCGGCGAGGACGCGGAGCAGGGTCGTCTTGCCGGCGCCGTTCGGGCCGGAGACGAGCAGCCGGTCCCCGGCCGCGACCCGGAGGCCGTCGATCCGCAGCCGGTCGCCGACCACGACGTCGCAGAGCTCGGCGAGAGGACCGTCGGGGCCTCCCGTCCCACCCGCCGACGTGGCGCCGCCGGTGCCGGTCGTGGTGATCCGGGCCGTGAACCGCAGCGGCTCCGGCGGGGCCTGCACCGGCGTCCTCCGTAGCTGTTCGAGCCGTACGCGCGCCGCCCTGACCTGCCCGGACAGCTTGTTCTCGTGCGAACGACGGTGCTTGCCGAAGCCCTGCCGGGGGTCGCTCCCGGACCCCGCGAGCCGCTGCCCCGCCGCGGCCACCAGCTCCTCCGTACGGGCCAGCTCCTCCCGCCACTCCTCGTGCCGCCGCACCCGGCGGCGGCGGGCGGCGGCCCGCGCGGCGAGGTAGCCGGACCAGCCGTCGCCGTACCGGGTCACCGTGCGGCTGTCCCGGTCGACCTCCAGGATCGTCGTCGCCATGCCCTCCAGGAAGTCCCGGTCGTGGGTGACCGCCACCACCGTGCCGCGGTGGGCGCGCAGCCGCTCCGTCAGCCAGTCGGCGGCGGTCCGGTCGAGGTGGTTGGTCGGCTCGTCGAGCAGCAGCAGCTCGGCGCCCGAGGCGAGGACGCAGGCGAGGGCGAGCCGGGACTGCTCGCCGCCGGAGAGCGTGCCGACGCGGCGCCCGCGGCCGACCCGGCCGAGGCCGAGGCCGTGCAGTGCGGCGTCGACCTCGGCGTCGGCCCGGTAGCCGCCGCGCTCCTCGTACCGGGCGGCCAGCTCGCCGTAGGCGACGAGGTCCCCGGCCGTCGCGGAGCCGAGGGTCTCCTCGGCCGCCCGCATCTCCCGCTCCATGGCGCGGAGCTCGGCGAGGGCGGCGTCGACGGTGTCCCGGACGGTGTGCCCGGGCCCGAGTCCGAAGGTCTCGGCGAGGGTCTGCGCGAGATGCGCGACGCCCCCGGGGAACCTGACGGTCACCTCCCCGTCGTCGGCCGCGTCCGCCCCGGCCAGGAGCCGGAGCAGGGTGGACTTCCCGGATCCGTTCTCGCCGATGACGGCGGCCTTCTCGCCGGGCCGGACGGTGAGCGTGAGCTGTTCGAGGACGGAGCGGTCCCCGTAGGACTTGGAGACGTCTTTCAAGGTCAGCTGGGCGCGGTCGCGCATGGGGTCTTTCCCTGGGTGCTGGGGTGCGTTCGGGCCGGGGAAGGGACGACGGGACCACCACCGCCACGCCCCGAGGGCGCCGGATCAGCGGGTCGGACCGCGTCCGCGGCCGGAATCAGAGAAAGAAGTGGAACGAACCCATGGGCCCGAGTCTATGCGCGGGGGCCCGCCCGGGCCGATCGATTTTCGGCCCGGGCGGGCCCCTCCGGCCCCCAGGGGCCACGCGTGCGCTCCGGGCGGGTCAGCCGGCCTTCGCCACACCGATCGGGCACGAGACGCCCGTGCCGCCGATGCCGCAGTAGCCGCCCGGGTTCTTGTCCAGGTACTGCTGGTGGTACCCCTCCGCCGGATAGAAGGCGCGGCCCTCCGCCGGGAGGATCTCCGTGCTGATCGTGCCGTAGCCGGAGCCCGTCAGGACCTTCTGGTAGGCCTCGCGGGAGGACTCCGCCGTCGCCGCCTGGGCCGGGGTGTGGGTGTAGACCGCCGAGCGGTACTGGGTGCCCACGTCGTTGCCCTGGCGGAAGCCCTGGGTCGGGTCGTGGGACTCCCAGAAGAGCTTCAGGAGGGACTCGTACGAGACCTTCGACGGGTCGAAGACGACCCGGACGACCTCGGTGTGGCCGGTCAGGCCCGAGCAGACCTCCTCGTAGGCCGGGTTCGGCGTGTAGCCGCCCTGGTAGCCGACGAGGGTCGTCCAGACGCCGTCGGTCTGCCAGAACTTGCGCTCCGCGCCCCAGAAACAGCCGAGGGCGAAGTCGGCGACCTCCAGGCCCTCCGGGTAGGGGCCGAGGAGCGCGTTGCCGAGGACGGTGTGGCGCTCGGGGACCGAGAACTCCGGCTCGGGACGGCCGCGCAGGGCCTGCTCGGGGGTGGGGAGGACGGGGGTGCGGGACAGGAACATGCTGCATCTCTCCTCGACGGTCGGCAGTGGTCACAACGCCGGCGGGCGGTGGGGGATTCCCCGGGAGCCCCCGAGAAGCCCCGCGCGGCCCGCCCGGGCGCCGCCCGCCGCGGTGCGCCCCGTCGGTCGGTCAGCGCGGCAGCGACGCCGGGTTCCCGCCGTTCGCCTCGTACCCCGCCACCGCCAGGTTCCGGAAGACCGTGAACTCCGCCGCCGGGTCACCGCTCAGCGTCCACGGCACCGCGCCCACGTGCCCGTCGACCCGCACCAGCTGGTGCATGGCCTCCGTCCAGCGTCCGCCCCGCACCAGGAACCAGACCAGCAGGTGCCGCACGTGCGCCAGCATCGGGTCGTCGGGCCGGGCCGAGTGGACCGCGTACAGCGCGCCGTCCATCGCCTTGGACACCACCGCCGTACGGAAGAAGTCCTGCACGAGCACCACGTCGGGGACGTGCTCGTACACCGCGAACAGCGGCAGCGCCGCGAGCAGCGAGCCCCGCGGGGCGCGCGCGGCGGCCGTCGTCGCGAAGTGGTCCGCCTCCTCGCGCGAGCCGTGCCACTTCTCGCACCAGTAGTGCAGGGCCGCCAGGTGCGCGCCCATGTGCTGCGGCGCCCGGTCGATCACCTTCGCCCACACCTGGTCGAACTGCTCGTGCCCGTAGCCGAGTCCGCGCGCCACGGCCAGCTGCGTGATGTACGGGACCGGGTCGCCCGGAGCGAGCAGCGCCGCCTCCTCGGTGACCTTCAGCCCCTCCTCCAGGATGATCCGGAAGTCGTCGGTCCCGGCCGCCGAGGAGCGCCAGGCCTGCTGCACCAGGAACTCGGCGTGCACGGCCGCGCCGCCCGCGTCCTTCGGGGCGTCCGCCCGCCAGCTCCGCAGCCACGCGCCGCCGACGCCCGGCCGCTCCTGGAGCTCCAGGGACGCGGCGCCCGCGAAGGCCTGGACGCGCTGCCAGCGCACCTCGCCGTCCTTGTCGGTGGCGGCGAGCAGCCGCGAGGCGGCCCGCCAGTCCTGGGTGGCCTGGACGACGTCGAGGACGTGCAGGAGCTCGTCGTCGGCGCCCGGGAGCCGTACGTCCTGGTCCTCCTGCCGGACGAACCCGTACGCCTCCGGATCCGCCGCGTCCGGCGCGCCGGGCGCGACCTGGCGGATCCCGCCGCCGCGCCGGCGCATCAGGTAGGGGCCGAGGACGGCGAACAGCAGCCCCAGCGCGATCAGGAACCAGAGAATCTCCATGTGTCCATTGTCCAGGACACCCGATGAGACGAACGAGGCGACGGGGGCCGTGCGGCACTACGCTCCTGACCATGAGCGACCAGCACACCCACCAGAGCTTCGAGACCCGCGCGATCCACGCGGGCAACACCGCCGACCCGCTGACCGGCGCGGTCGTCCCGCCCATCTACCAGGTGTCCACCTACAAGCAGGACGGCGTGGGCGGGCTGCGCGGCGGCTACGAGTACAGCCGCAGCGCCAACCCGACCCGTACCGCCCTGGAGGAGAACCTGGCGGCCCTGGAGGGCGGCCGGCGCGGTCTCGCCTTCGCCTCGGGCCTGGCCGCCGAGGACTGCCTGCTGCGCGCGCTCCTCGCGCCGGGCGACCACGTGGTCATCCCGAACGACGCCTACGGCGGCACCTTCCGGCTCTTCGCCAAGGTCGTGCAGCGCTGGGGCGTGGACTTCTCGGTGGCGAACACCTCGGACATCGCCTCGGTGCGGGCGGCCGTCAACGACCGTACGAAGCTGATCTGGGTCGAGACCCCGTCGAACCCGCTCCTCGGCATCACCGACATCGAGGCCGTCGCGGGCGTGGCCCGCGCGGCCGGCGTGAAGCTCGTCGTCGACAACACGTTCGCCTCGCCGTACCTCCAGCAGCCGCTGGCGCTCGGCGCGGACGTCGTCGTGCACTCCCTGACGAAGTACATGGGCGGTCACTCGGACGTCGTCGGCGGCGCGCTGGTGACGGCCGACGAGGCGCTCGGCGAGGAGCTGGCCTACCACCAGAACGCGATGGGCGCGGTCGCCGGTCCCTTCGACTCGTGGATCGTGCTGCGCGGCATCAAGACCCTGGCGGTCCGCATGGACCGGCACAGCGAGAACGCGACGAAGATCGCCGACATGCTGACCCAGCACCCGAAGGTCACCCAGGTCCTCTACCCGGGTCTCCCGGAGCACCCGGGGCACGAGATCGCGGCCAAGCAGATGCGTTCCTTCGGCGGCATGATCTCCTTCCGCGTGAAGGGCGGCGAGGACGCGGCGGTCGAGGTCTGCAACCGCGCGCAGCTCTTCACGCTCGGTGAGTCGCTGGGCGGCGTCGAGTCGCTGATCGAGCACCCGGGCCGGATGACGCACGCGAGCGTCGCGGGCTCGGCCCTGGAGGTCCCCGCCGACCTGGTCCGTCTCTCGGTGGGCATCGAGAACGTCGACGACCTGCTGGCGGACCTGCGCCAGGCGCTGGGCCAGTAGGACGGTCGGTACGGGGCCGGGCGGACGTTCCCGTCGTTACGGGGCGTCCGCCCGGCCCCGCCGTGTCTGCCCGCTGTGTCTGCCCGCGGTGTGCGTCGGCCACCGGTGCCGGGCGCGCGGGTCAGGCGGGGACCTTCTCGTCCACCAGGCCGGCGCGGACCTCGGACCGCAGTTCCAGGGTGTCCGCGTGGCCGTGGACGGAGACGGCGTGATCCACCGCGGCCTTCACCACTTCCTCCTCCTCACCGCTGATGGTGAGGGTGCAGTTCATGACGCTCGGTGTACTGCGGCAGTCGGCGACTTTCCTGGTCATGTCAGCCTCCTCGGCACCTGGAGGTGCCATCGTCCCTCCAGCCTAGGGCCTGTCGTCACCTTCCCGTCTGCCCCGCGACGCCTGGCACGCGCTCTCGCCGCACCGGGCGAAAGCCCGAGTACGTCCAGTACGCCGACTTCCGCCCGGCACACCGAGAGCACGCACCAGACGCCGAGAGGCCGCCCTCCGGGCGACGACGGGAAGGTGACGACAGGCCCTAGGTCCGTTCTCACCAGCCTTCGAGCGGCGGTGTCGTCCCGGCCGGAGGAGCCTCCCAGGGGTGGACCGCCGACGCCCACACCAGGAACGCGAGCGCGGCGATCACGCCCAGGACCCACAGCGCCCGGCGCACCCCCCGGGCGCGGCGGAGCCGCCGGGCCCCGCGCGCCGCGGCCCGCGCCGCGAGGTCGCGGGGGACGGGCGGGTGCGGGGTGTCGAGGAGCCGCCGGACCGCGGCCTCCTTGTCCTCGTGCCGGGTCACGCGGCGGACCCCCGTCCGCCCGAAGGGTGCCGGGCGGCGGCCCTGAGCGTGGCCACCGCGCGGGCGCGGACGGCGCGGACCCGGGCCTCGGAGAGTCCGAGCAGCGCCGCGACCTGCTCCTCGGCGACCCCCTCGTACAGCCGGAGGACGACCACGAGCCGCTCCCGCGGGGTGAGCGCGGAGAGCACGCCGCCGTGTCCGCCGTGATGCCGCCGGGCGGTGCGCGCGAAGCGGGCGGCGAGCTCGCGCCGGGTGAGTTCGTACGGGTCCTCGTGGCGCGTCCGGTCCCAGACCGCGTAGGTGTGCGCGAGGGCGCCGGTCAGGAGGGCCTGGGCGTGCGGGTTGCGGGTGCGGGTCTCGGCGGTGAGGAGGGTGGCGGCGTGCAGCAGCCGGCCCGCCGCCCCGGCCACGAACGCCTCGAACTCCCGGGCGCGGTAGGCGTGTTGGACGTCCCGTCCGCTCCGCCGACCTGTCACGTCCTCATCTGAGGACAGCGCGGGGCCGGGGTCAAGAGGCCGGTACGGACTCGCCCGGCCCCTCGTGCGCGGACGGAGCCGCCGCCGTGTCGTCGGACGCGACCGGGGACTCCGCCACCGCGTGGCCCAGCTGGCCCGCGTGCGCCGACTGCCGTGCGGACAGCGCGGTGTTGAAGCGGGTCAGCAGGGTGCAGAAGGAGGCGCGCTCGTCCGGCGTCCACCCCTCGGTGACCTCGACCATCAGCTGACGGCGCGAGGAACGCACCTCCTCCAGCCGGGCCAGGCCGCGCGCCGAGAGCTGGAGCACGACCGCGCGCCCGTCCTCCGGGTGCGAAGTCCGCTTCACCAGGCCGGTGTCGACGAGCGGGGCGACCTGGCGGGTGACGGTCGACGAGTCGATGCCCATGCCCGCCGCCAGCGCCTTGACGCCCATCGGGCCTTCCTGGTCGAGCCGGTTGAGGAGGAGGTAGGCGGCGCGGTCCATCGAGTTGCGGAGCTGGCCGGTGCCGCCGAGGCGGGTCTGCTCCGCACGGCGGGCGAAGACGGCCACCTGGTGCTGGAGGGCATCGAGGAGACCGGGGTCGAGCTCAGTCGTCATGTCCTGAGATGTGGGCATGGCTGTGGGTCTCTCTCGTGCGGGGGTGGTCGGTTGGTGGGGGACAGAGTACGCGGCCCCGGGGAGGTCCGTACCGGGGCTGCGCAAACCCGCTGGAGCACCTGTCGGCCGGGCGGCCACCAGGGCCGTGAGCTGCGAGACTTGCTGTCATGAGCTTCCGTACGCCAGACCCCTTGCACCGGCTGATGCTCGACGACGTGCGGGGGGCGCAGAAGATGCTGTCCGGGGTGGCCCGGACGACGGCGATGGAGGGGAGCCGCCATCTGTCGTCGCTGGTGGGGGCGCCCGTGCACCTCAAGTGCGAGAACCTCCAGCGGACCGGCTCCTTCAAACTGCGCGGGGCGTACGTGCGGATCGCCGGGCTGCGGCCCGAGGAGCGGGCGGCCGGGGTCGTCGCGGCCTCGGCGGGCAACCACGCGCAGGGCGTGGCGCTCGCCTCCCGACTGCTCGGCGTGCACGCCACCGTCTTCATGCCGGTCGGCGCCCCGCTCCCGAAGGTCGCGGCGACCCGGGAGTACGGCGCCGACGTCCGGATGCACGGCCATGTCGTGGACGAGACGCTCGCGGCGGCGGAGCGGTACGCGCGGGAGACCGGGGCCGTCTTCATCCACCCCTTCGACCACCCCGACATCATCGTCGGGCAGGGCACCGTCGGCCTGGAGATCCTGGAGCAGTGCCCGGAGGTCCGGACGATCCTCGTGGGCGTCGGCGGCGGCGGGCTCGCGGCCGGCATCGGGCTCGCGGTGAAGTCGGTGCGACCGGACGTGAAGGTCATCGGCGTGCAGGCGGAGGGCGCGGCCGCCTATCCGCCCTCCCTGGCGGCCGGACACCCGGTCGTCGTCGAGTCGCCGGTGACGATGGCGGACGGCATCAAGGTGGGACGGCCCGGCGACGTGCCGTTCGCGCTGGTCCGGGAGTACGTCGACGAGATCGTCACCGTCTCCGAGGACGCGCTCTCCTCCGCCCTCCTGCTCTGCCTGGAACGGGCCAAGCTGGTCGTCGAACCGGCGGGCGCCAGCCCGGTCGCGGCCCTCCTCAGCGACCCGAAGGCCTTCCGGGGGCCGGTGGTCGCGGTGCTGTCCGGCGGGAACGTCGACCCGCTGCTGCTCCAGCGGATCCTCCGGCACGGCATGGCGGCGGGCGGCCGCTACCTGAGCCTGCGGCTTCGGGTCACCGACCGGCCCGGCGCCCTCGCGACCCTGCTCGCGGTCCTCACCGTGGCCGACGCGAACGTCCTGGACGTCAGCCACGTACGGACCGACCCGCGACTCGGCCTGACCGAGGCGGAGGTCGAACTGCACCTGGAGACGAAGGGACCGGAGCACTGCCGGGAGGTCGCGGACGCGCTGCGGGACGCCGGGTACACGGTGCTGGACTGATCGACCCGGACCACCCGCCCCCGAACAAGATCATGTGGCGCGGGTCACAAATTCACTGGGCGAGGTGCGCCCCGCAAACCTAGGATCGGTGGGAAACGCCCCCATTTCCTGGGAGAACCCACATGCCAGGCGCGATCTACGCCGAAGGTCTGGTGAAGACCTTCGGTGACGTACGAGCTCTGGACGGAGTGGACCTCGACGTGCCCGAAGGCACGGTCCTCGGTCTGCTCGGCCCGAACGGCGCGGGGAAGACGACCGCCGTGCGCGTGCTGACCACCCTCCTCCAGCCCGACAGCGGCCGGGCCGTCGTCGCCGGGATCGACGTCCTCAAGCACCCCAACGAGGTGCGCCGCTCGATCGGGCTCTCCGGCCAGTTCGCGGCCGTCGACGAGTACCTCACCGGCCGCGAGAACCTCCAGATGGTCGGCCAGCTCTACCAGATGAAGGCGAAGGCGGCGAAGCAGCGGGCGGGCGAACTCCTCGACCGCTTCAACCTCGCCGACGCCGCCGACCGCCCCGCCAAGACGTACTCCGGCGGCATGCGCCGCCGCCTCGACCTCGCGGCCGCCCTCGTCGTCTCCCCGCCGGTCATGTTCATGGACGAGCCGACCACCGGCCTCGACCCCCGCAACCGGCAGGGCCTGTGGGAGGTCATCAAGGAACTCGTCGCGGGCGGTACGACCCTGCTGCTCACCACCCAGTACCTGGAGGAGGCCGACCACCTCGCCCACGACATCTGCGTCGTCGACCACGGCAAGGTCATCGCGCGCGGCACCGCCGACCAGCTCAAGGCCCAGACGGGCGGCGAGCGCGTCGAGGTCGTCGTCCACGCACCGGGCATGATCACCGGCGCCCGGGACGTCCTCGCCCGCTACGGCATCGCGGGTACCGGCGGCGGCGAGGTCTCCGTCGAGGAGCACACCCGCAAGCTGACCGTCCCCGTCGCCGGCGGCGCCAAGCTGCTCGCCGAGGTCATCAGGGACCTCGACGCCGTCGGCGTCGAGATCGACGACATCGGACTGCGCCGCCCCACCCTCGACGACGTCTTCATCTCCCTCACCGGCCACGCGGCCGAGCGGGCGGAGGAGGAGAACGGCGGGCCGGAGGAGAAGGGCGGCCACGGCCGCAAGCGCGCGAAGGAGACGGCGTGACCACCCTGACCGAGGACAGAAAGGCCCCGCCGGCCCCGAAGCCGCGGGGCGGCGTCGCCCAGTCGATCGGCGACTCCCTGGTCGTCGCCAAGCGCAATCTCATCCGGATGACCCGCATCCCCGAGATGGTCATCTTCGGGCTCATCCAGCCCGTCATGTTCGTGGTGCTGTTCAGCTACGTCTTCGGCGGCTCGATGGTCGTCGACGGCAGCACCAGCCCGCAGGAGTACCGCGAGTTCCTCATGGCGGGCATCTTCGCCCAGACGGTCACCTTCGCCACGGCCGGCGCGGGCGCGGGCATCGCGGACGACATGCACAAGGGCCTCATCGACCGGTTCCGCTCCCTGCCGATGGCCCGGGGCGCGGTCCTCACCGGCCGCACCCTCGCCGACCTCGTGCAGACCGCCCTCACCCTGGTGGTCCTGGCCATCGTCGCGCTCCTCGTCGGCTGGCGGATCCACGAGGGCGTCCCCAAGGCACTGGCCGCCTTCGGCCTGCTCCTCCTCCTCGGCTACGCCTTCTCGTGGATCGGCGCGCTGATCGGCCTCTCCGTCCGCACCCCGGAGGCGGCCACCTCCGGCGGCCTGATCTGGCTCTTCCCGGTCACGTTCATCTCGAACGCGTTCGTGCCCACGGAGGGCATGACCCCGTGGATCCGCCACATCGCCGAGTGGAACCCCTTCAGCGCCACCGTCCAGGCCTGCCGCGTGCTCTTCGGCAACCCGGGCGTGGTCACCTCGGACGCCTGGCCGATGCGGAACTCGATCTGGGCGTCGATCATCTTCTCGCTGATCATCCTGGTGGTCTTCCGGACCCTGGCGGTCCGCAAGTACCGCTCGGCGACGGTGTGACCCGGCCCGCCGGTCAGGGCACGTAACCGGAGACGACGAGGCCGTCGGGGAGGGCGAGGAAGACCGCCCCTCCGGCGGCCAGCGCCTCTCCGACGGATTGGGCCCTGAAGCCGTCGGGCAGGTTGGGCTGGTACGTCTCGTAGCCCGTGCCGGAGGAGGTGGGGCCGTCCGCCGGGAAGGAGATGACGGCCGTGTCCGTCACCGTCAGGACCCGGTCGCCCGCGAAGTAGACGCGCCCGGATTCACCCAGGTACACCGGGGCGTCGGCGCTCCACTGCTCCTTGCCGCTCTCCAGGTCGTACGCCACCACCCCCTGACCGCTCACCACGGCGACGAGACCGTCCGCGTTCACGGCCGGGCCGACCGTCACCCCCGAGCCGAAGCTCCCCTTCCGCCGCAGCGAGGCACCGTCCAGGACGGTCACGGACCCCCCGGAGGGCGCGCAGAGCACGCTGCCGCTCTTCTCGTGCACGGTGAAGCCGTAGCACTCCGCCGTGCCGCTCGCCGTCTTCTTCCCGGTCCGCGCGTCCAGCGCCACCGGGACCACCCCCAGCGGCACGTACACGCGCCCGTGCGCCGCCACCGGAGCCTCCGGCGGGTGGTCGAGGGGCTCCTGCCACAGCAGTTCGCCGACCTCCCGGCCCTCGCCGCCGAGCCTCACCGCCGTCGCGAGACCACCGGCCTCCATGTCCACCGGGTCGACGTACGTGGTGTAGAGGACGCCGTCCGCGAAGTCGGTTCCCTTGGCCGCCCACCCGCCGCCGGGACCGGGCATCGTCCCCTGCTTCCCGCCGTCCCGGAGGCCGTACACGACCAGGCCGTCCGTCCCCGTCGTCGCGTACACCCGGTCGCCGACGATCGCCGGGTACTTGGGCGAACTCTGCACCCCGTTCGCATCCGTGCGGGCCCGCACCTTCCACAGCTCACGGCCGTCGGCCGCGTCGAGCGCCACGAGCGCGCCGCCGGAACCGGCGCAGACCAGCACCTTCGGGGAGAGCGCGCAGGCGCCGTCGGCGGCTTCGGTCCGCGTCATCCAGGGCGACCAGCCGGCCGGGCGGAAGGCCCGGTCGTCCGCCGCCGCGCCGAAGTCGTTGGTGCGGCCCTCGCCGCCGTACGGCAGCACGACCCGGCTGAGCGACTCCGGGGCCGGATCACCGGAGGCGCCCGGGGACGTGCTCGCGCCCGGGGAGCCGCTCGCACTCGGCCCGGCGGCTCCGCCCGTCCCTTCCCCACGGTTCAGGAGCACGACACCCACGGTCGCGAGGACCGCCACCGCCACCGCGCCCGCGACGAGCGCGCCCCAGGGGCGTCGCCGCCGTGCCACCGGAGAGGCCGGGGCCGGTGGCCGGTCGGTCATGGCGGTGGGGGAGTACGGCACCACCGGGCCGAGCGTCGGCAGGTCCGCCACGCCCGCGCCCGAGGCCGCCGCCTCTCCGACCGCCCGGGCCGCCTCCCCGCTCTCGGCGAGCAGGGACAGGACGCCGCTCGGCCACGGGAAGACCTCGGGAACCCCGTCGCCGCCCAGGAGCGCGGCCAGCTCCCCCGCCGAGGGACGCTCGGCGGGATCCAGCCGCAGGCAGCGCTCCAGCACCGGCCGCAGCTCCTCCGGCACCCCGGACAGCTCGGCGTCGGCCCGGCTGATCCGGAAGATCACGGCCGCCATCTCGTCGTCCTCGAACGGCCCCCGGCCGCTCGCCGCGAAGGCCAGCACCGCGCCCAGGCAGAACACGTCCGAGGCGGGCACCACGGCCCGGCTGCCGACCAGGTGCTCCGGCGCCATGAACCCCGGCGAGCCCACGATCAGACCGGTCGACGTCAGCGCCGTCGCCTCGAAGGCCTGCGCGATGCCGAAGTCGATCAGCTTCGGCCCGGCGGAGCCGAGCAGGACGTTCGCGGGTTTGAGGTCCCGGTGCAGCACCTGGGCCCGGTGCACCTCTTCCAGGGCCCGGGCGAGCGCCGCGCCCAGGGCGCGCACCACCGGCACCGGCAGCGCTCCGGCCCGTACGACCGCCTCCGCGAGCGAGGGACCCGGCACGTACTCCGTCGCCAGCCACGGCGAGGGCGCGTCGGCGTCGGCGTCCACGAGCCGCGCCACGCCCGGCCCGTCCACGGTCCGCGCCGCCGCGATCTCCCGCCGGAAGCGGGTCCGGAAGTCCCCGTCGACCTCCAGGTCGCTCCGGACGGTCTTCACCGCGACCATCCGGAACGGGTCGGCCGTCGGCGCGTCCGCCCGGCAGGCGAGGTGCACCTCGCCCATGCCGCCCGCGCCGAGACGGGCGAGCAGCCGGTACGGCCCGACGAGCCGCGGGGGCTGTCCCGAGGGAAGGGCTTCCAGCACCGAACACGTCCTTTCAGGGCGTCATGAGCGGGATCATCGGGGGAGTTCGACGGAGGCGACGACGCCCTTGTCGTAGACGACATAGGCGATCCCGCCCACGGGCAGCACCTCGGGCGCGCGGATCTTCTTGCGCTCGAACTCGCCGAAGGCCGGGTCGTACGCCTCCTCCTCGGCGCGCGGCCCCGGCGCCCCCGGCACCGCCGTGACCCGTTGCGCGCCCGGCGTGCCGTCCGGCCCGAGCCGCACGGTGTGGAGCGAGGAGTAGTCGGCGTACACGACCTGGTCGCCCGCGAGCAGCGGCGCGGACCAGCTCTGGGCCAGACCGGACGGAGCCGCCTTCGCCGGGAAGGAGGCGAGCACCTCGCCGGCACGCGGATCGAGGACCCGCAGGCCCTTGTCCCAGGTCACGACAGCGCGCGGACCGATCGCCGTGGGGGCGGTCGCGGTGAGCGCGCCGGGCAGCGAACCCTTCGAGGCGAGGGTGCGGGCGTCCAGGACGTGCAGGTCCGTGTCGGCGTCGGCGCGGAACCCGGAGCCGACGCAGTACGCCGACACGCCCAGCACCTTGATCTCCCGGCACGCCTTGGCGTCCGGGTCGACCTGCCCGACCTGGGTGCCCTTCCTGCCGTCGTACGCCACGAGCCCGCCCTGACTGAGCGCGTAGACGATTCCCTTCGCGTAGGCCACCGGCTCGTACGCCGCGGCCTCGGCCTTGGAGACCTCGCCGTTGGTGAGACCGTGCGACCACAGCTTCTCGCCGTCGGCCAGGGAGAACGCCGTGAGGTCCACCGGGGCTCCGGTGCCGTCCTCGACCGCCTCCGTCGCGGCGAAGACCATCCCGTCGGCGACGACCGGACGCGTGCCCCAGAAGTCCTGCGGCCCCAGGGCGGGCTTCTCCCAGCGCACCTTGCCCGTGCGCGCGTCGCGCACCTGGAGGGTGTAGCCGGAGACGAGGACCACGCTCCCGTCGTGGACGGTGGGACGCGTGGCGGCACCCGCGGGGAAGGGCTGCCCCGTGCCGCTGATGTAGGTGTCGCCGGGCGTGTTCTCGGGCCAGGGCACGTCCCACAGCTTCTTCCCGCTCGCCGTGTCCAGCGCCTCGTACCGCCCGTCCGTCATCCGGCACACCAGCACCTTCTCCCCGGCCGAGCAGCCGAACGCCGGGGCGCTCAGCTTCCCCTGCCAGGGCTTCCAGCCGGCCGGCCGCTGGGCCGCGTTCTGCGGGACGACTCCGGAGGCGTCGGCGAGGCCCCGGTCGTCGACGCCCGGAATCCTCGGCGCGGCGGGCGGGGCGGCCTTCGCCGGTGCCTGCGGCTTCTTCGTCTCCTCCTCCGGCCACAGGACGTACGCGCCGACCCCACCGGCCACGACGGCCAGGGCGACGACGCCCGCGACCAGCCGCCCCCGCCGCCGGCCGCGCGGGGGAGCGCCGGTCCCGTCGGCCGACGGGACCGGCACCTGCGTCGGTACGGAGTGCAGCCCGGGTACGGCGGGGGTGACGACCGGCCCCGGGGCCGCCGGGGCCGTCTCCAGGAGCGGTCCGCCGGAGGCGACGAGCTGGGCCAGCTCCGTCCCGTACTCGCCGATGTGGTCCCGTACGCCCTCCGGCCACGGGAAGACCCTCGGCGTTCCGGCGCCGCCGAGCAGTTCCGCGAGCGCCTCCGGGGCGGGCCGCTCCGCCGGGTCCAGGGCCAGACAGGCGGCGACGGTCCCGCGCAGCTCCTCGGGGACCCGGGTGAGGTCGGCCTCCGCCTGGGAGACCCGGTACAGGACGGCGGCGAGCGGCCCGTCGCCGAAGGGGTCCTCGCCGGTCGCCGCGTAGCAGAGCAGCGAGCCGAGGCAGAAGACGTCGGAGGCGGCGGTCACCCGCCGGGCGCCGGCCACGTGCTCGGGGGACATGAAGGAGGGGGTGCCGACCATGAGACCGGTGGCGGTCATCGTGGTGGCGGTGTTGCTGCGGGCGATGCCGAAGTCGATGAGGCGGGGGCCGTCGACGGAGAGCATGACGTTGCCGGGCTTGAGGTCCCGGTGCAGGACCCCGGCCCGGTGCAGGTCGGCGAGGGCGCGGGCGACGTCGGCGCCGAGTGCGCGGACGGTCGCGACGGGGAGGGCGCCGCCGCGCCGTACGGCCTGGGAGAGGCTGGGGCCCGGGACGTACGCGGTGGCCAGCCAGGGCGTCCCGGCGTCGGCGTCGCCGCCGAGCGGGGCGGCGGCGTACGGGCTGTCGACGAGCGCGGCGACCCGTATCTCGCGGCGGAACCGGTCGCGGAAGGCGGGGTCTCCGGCGACGTCCCGCCGCACGGTCTTCACGGCGACGAAGGTCCCGCGGGCGGGCCCGCCCGCGTCCCGGCCGCCGGAGCCGCCGTCCCCCGGCCCGTCCCCCGCCGGCCCGGCCCCGGAACCGGCGCCCCCCGGACCGCCCCCGGAGCCGTCCCCCGGCCCCGCCGGGCCGTCCGTGACGGCGCCGGGCTCCCCGTCGTCCCGTCCCAGGAACACCTCGCCCATGCCGCCCGCGCCGAGCCGGGCGAGCACCTCGTACGGTCCGATCCTGCGTGGCGCACCGGCGCCCAGTGGTCCCAGCACTTCGCCCTCCCCCGTGTGACGCGATGTCAGGCCGCATCATTGCATGTGCATGTAGAGCGCACCGTGGGCAGTCGGTCACGGACGGGCAGCGCGAAGGGCCGGTCCCCCTGGGGACCGGCCCTTCGTCGGACGCGGGTGGCTCAGCCGGTGTACGGCTTCGCGCTGAGGATCTTCACCGCGGCCTTCTTGCCGTTCGGCAGCTCGTACTGGGCGTCGTCACCGGCCTTCTTGCCGTTGACGCCGACGCCGAGCGGCGACTGCGGCGAGTAGGTCTCGATGTCACCGCTCGCGTACTCGCGGGAGGCGAGCAGGAAGGTCATGGTGTCGTTCTCGTCGCCGTCGAAGGCGATCGTGACGACCATGCCGGGCTCGACGACGCCGTCGTCCGCGGGGGCCTCGCCGACCTTGGCGTGCTGGAGCAGCTGGGTGAGCTGGCGGATCCGGAGCTCCTGCTTGCCCTGCTCCTCCTTGGCCGCGTGGTACCCGCCGTTCTCGCGCAGGTCGCCCTCTTCGCGTGCCGCGGCGATCTTGACGGTGATCTCGGTACGCGCGGGACCAGACAGGTACTCAAGCTCGTCCTTGAGCTTGTTGTACGCCTCCTGGGTGAGCCAGGTGACGTTGTCGCTGGTCTGGGTCACGGGTGCTCCTCGTAGGTACTGGGAATACAAAGCATCGCCCTACACGGGAGAGCTGTGCTGTCCCGGGTGGGCGAAACCACGAGCCTAACAATGAGTGGCGAAAAGCGGGAGGACATAACCATCGGGATGGCGTCACACCAGGTCACCGCGGTGACGCGCCGGGGCTCGACACCCGGTCCCTACCCACCGCTACCGGGCTGTACACCCCACGAGCTCGGCACTCGTCGCGTGGGCGGTCGTGCGGAGCGTGAACACGCTGTCGACCCTCGTCGCGGGGTCGTCGATCCGGACGTCCTTGCGCGCCACCTCGACGCCGTCCTCGGCGCGCGAGCGGAGGGTGCAGACACCCTTGACGCCCTCGTCCTTGCGGACCTCCAGGTGCACCTGGACCTCGGTGGGGCTCACCACGTCGAACTTGATCATCTCGGCGCTGATCCTGTTGTCGACGACGTAGTACCAGCCGAACCAGCCGAGGACGCCGAGGAAGAGGACACCGAGCACGGCGCCGATGATCCTGAGCTTGCGGTCGGCCGCCTCGTCCGCGGAGCGCCCGTAGCGCCCTTCGGGCAGCTGCTCTCGCACCGCGCTCATGCTGGATCCTCTCGAAGCCGGGGGTGGCGGAATTTTCACTCCCCCGATTCCGTCACTATAGAGACCACCCTCCGCGTCGAATCACTGAGGATCGAGTCTTGACTGACCAGCTGCGACTGATGGCGGTTCACGCCCACCCCGACGACGAGTCGAGCAAGGGTGCGGCCACGATGGCCAAGTACGTGTCCGAGGGGGTGGACGTCATGGTGGTGACGTGCACGGGCGGCGAGCGCGGCTCGGTCCTCAACCCCCAGCTCCAGGGCGACCCCTACATCGAGGCGAACATCCACGAGGTGCGCCGCAAGGAGATGGACGAGGCCCGCGAGATCCTCGGCGTCTCCCAGGAATGGCTGGGATTCGTCGACTCCGGCCTTCCCGAGGGCGACCCGCTGCCCCCGCTCCCCGAGGGCTGCTTCGCCCTGGAGGACGTCGACAAGGCGGCCGGTGAGCTGGTCCGCAAGATCCGTTCCTTCCGTCCGCAGGTCGTCACGACCTACGACGAGAACGGCGGATACCCGCACCCCGACCACATCATGACCCACAAGATCACGATGGTGGCCTTCGACGGGGCGAGCGACGCCGAGAAGTTCCCGGAGAGCGAGTTCGGCCCGGTCTGGCAGCCGCTGAAGCTCTACTACAACCAGGGCTTCAACCGTCCCCGCACCACCGCCCTGCACGAGGCGCTGCTCGCCCGCGGCCTGGAGTCGCCGTACGGGGAGTGGCTGGAGCGCTGGAAGGAGTTCGAGCGCAAGGAGCGGACGCTGACCACGTACGTGCCGTGCGCCGAGTTCTTCGAGATCCGCGACAAGGCCCTGATCGCCCACCGCACCCAGATCGACCCCGACGGCGGCTGGTTCCGGGTCCCGATGGAGATCCAGAAGGAGGTCTGGCCGACGGAGGAGTACGAGCTCAGCAAGGCGCTGGTCCCGACCTCCCTCCCCGAGGAAGATCTCTTCGCGGGCATCCGCGACAATGCCTGACATGAGCGCACACCTGGCACTGACCCAGCTTGTCCCCTTCGCCGCCGAAGAGCTGGACAAGAACAAGGTGACACCCGGCGTCCTCGGCTTCGTCGTCTTCGCGGTGATGGCCCTGGCCGTCTGGCAGCTGATGAAGTCGATGAACCGCCACATGGGCAAGGTCGACTTCGAGGAGGCCCCGGACCCGGAGGCCGCCGCGAGCACCCCGGCCGCCTCCGCCGCCCCCCGCACCTAGCGACGACGCCCCCTGTCCCGTACCCCCGGCGGTACGGGACAGGGGGCGTCCGTACGCCTACCCCGCCGGCACCCCCAGCACCTCCCGGGCGTGCCGGTCCGGCACCATGCCCAGGTCCCAGGCCTGCCACGGCGTCGACGGGTGGACGCCCCGCTCCAGGAGCACGCCGTACGCCTCGGCGCAGTCGTCGAGGCGCGGGTCGCGGGCCGGATGCCGGTCCGCGACCAGGCCCGCGAGCTCCTCGCGGGCCGTCGCCGTCCCCGGCTCCGGGCTGGAAGTCCGCCCGCGCCTCCACGAGCAGCTGCCGGGCGAAGCCCGAGTTCCGCAGACCGCCCGTGCGGGCCGCCAGCTGGTCACGGGTGACCCGACCCGAGTGGTGCCGGGCGCCCGCCAGCCCGTACACGTCCCGCATCCGCGAGAACATCGGATGGCGCGGAGGAAGGAGGACCCGGCTCGGACGCGACGGACACGCGGGCGCCGAAGTGGGGCCACCGGCAAGGAGGTTGCCGTCCCGCCCCGCTGCGCGGGCTTCCCGAATCCGCCGCGTCCCGCGGAGATCCGCCTGGACTACGCTGGCGGAGATCCGGCCGGTGGCGCGGATCGCGGGTCGGGAGGGCACGGGAGTGGACGGGTCGTACGGGAAGGAGCGCCGCTCCGCGCGCTCACGCGCCAAGCCGGCCGTTCCGGAGCGACGGTGAGCGACGTGCCCGCGATCGCCGCGGAGGGCGCCACGGTCGTCCTGGACGGAACCACGCTCCTCGCGCCGACGACGTTCACGGTCCTGCCGGGCGAACTCCGGTGCCTCACCGGGAGCAACGGCTCCGGGAAGACGACCCTCCTCCGGGCCTTCCTGGGGAGCCGGAGGCTCACGGGCGGCGCCGTCCTCGTGCGCGGCGAGACCGTCGACATGGCCCGGCCCCGCCACCGGCGGTTCGTGGCCTCCCTCGTCGAACCCGTACCCGTCGCACGGGACATGACCCTCCGCGAGCAGGTGACCCTGGTCGCCGCCTCCTGGTACGGCAACACGACGGCGACCGCCGAGCGCGCCGACGGGATCATCGGGCGACTGGGCCTCACCGCCCTGGGCGAGCGGTTCCCCTCACAGCTCTCCTCCGGCCAGCTCCAGCTCTTCAACCTCGCGCTGACCCTGGTCCGCCCCGCCGACGTCGTCCTGCTCGACGAGCCCGAACGGCACCTCGACACCGAGCGCGTCGGCCTCGTCGCCACCCTGCTCGCCGAGCGCGCGGCACAGGGCACGTCGTTCCTGGTCGCCACCCATGAGCCCGCCGTGGTGGAGGCCTGCGACGGCGTCACGGAGCTGGGATGACGACGGACACCCTCACCGCGGCCGGGGCCGGCCCCAGGGACCGCGTCCACGCCGTACGCCACCGGTACGCCCACCGGGGAGAGCGCGTCACGGCACGGGACCGGGCGTACACCGTCTACCTCACCGTCATCCTCGGCGCCGTCTACGTGGCGCCCGTCGTCCACCTGGCGCGCACCTCGGAGGCGCTCCTCGCACTGGAGTCGCCCGGGACGGCGGCGCCGGTGGCGTGCCTGGTCGCGGCGGCCGCCGTCTGGGGCGCCCAGCTCACCGGCCGGTTCTGGGGACCGCTCGTGCTCAAGCCGTTCCTGCTGCACGTGTTCATGAGCACCGACCTGTCCCCGACCGAGTACCTCGGCACGATCGCCCGCCGCCGCCTGGTGTACGCGGGACTCGGCACGCTCCTGACGGTGTGCACGGCGGCGTTCCTCGCGACCGACCTGTTCGACCACGCGGACAGCGGGCTCGTCCCGCAGGGCGTGGCCGTCGCGGCGGGCATCGGCGCCGTCGCCCCCGTGGCCTGGCTGTGGGGCCAGGTCCGGACGGTGCGCGAGAACGTCCTGCTCGCCTCCGCCGTGGCCGCCGTGGCGGTCGCCGTGGCGCTGCTCGGCCGGTCCGCCCTCCCGGACGGCGGCGGCCTGTGGCTCGTCACCGGTGTGCTGGCGGTCGCCGCGGCGCTGCTCGGCCGGTCCGCCTTCCGCTCCGTCCGTACGGTCGACCTCACCCGGCTCGCACGCGAGTCGGCGCGCGCCGCCGAGGCCCAGACCTTCGCCTGGACCGGCACGCTCCACCACGCGCTCGACCTGTACCGGCCGGAGCCGCGCGGACTCACCTCGGCCCTGACGCGTCCGGACGGACGCCTGCGCGGCCACCTCGCCCAGGGAGCGGTCCGCGCGCTCCGCACCCGGGGGCGCGCGGTCGCGGCCGCGGTGTTCCTGCCGGCCGGCGGCGTCCTGCTGACGCTCGGCGTCCTGGAGCCGGACGGCGGCCCGGCGACGACGGCCCGGGTGGTCGGCGCCGCCGGTGTGTACTGGGGGTCCGGCTGGGTCGGCGAGAGCTGGCGCAGCCTGCGCGACGAGCTGACCCTGGCCCCGCTGCTCGGCGAGCGGTGGGGCGGGACCCTCGCCCGCACCCTGGCCTGGCCGGTCGTCGCGGTGGGGGTCACCGTCGGGCTGTCGAGCGGTGTCACCGTCCTGGCCCGGTGGCCGCTCCGGGACGCCGGTCCGGCCGACGCGGCGCTGCTCGCCGCGGGGACGGTGGTGCTCGTGCTCGGCGCCAGGTTCCTGCGCGAGATGAAGACGAACCTGCCCGTCGAACTGCTCCTCCCCGTCATCACGCCGCTGGGCGACCTCTCCGCCCTCCGGGTCTTCGTGTGGCAGTTCGACGGAATCGTCGTCGTCCTGCTCGGCGTCCTCGTGATGAACGGGATCCCCTCCGCCCCGGGCGCCGCCCTGACCGCGCTGTCCCTCGCGATCTGCTGCCTCTGGGCGGGCCTGCGCCGCACGGGCTGGACCCCGCGCTCCCTGCTCAGCCGCCTCGGCCGGGTGTAGGACGGCCCTTCGGACCGGGCCGGGCTCGCGGGGCCCCGGCCCGACGGGGGAGGGATCCCGCGTGAGTCCGGGACGGCAGGGCAGGATGGGCACCATGCCGAACCGACTGGCCCATGAGACCTCCCCCTACCTCCTTCAGCACGCCGACAACCCGGTCGACTGGTGGCCGTGGTCGGCCGAGGCCTTCGAGGAGGCCCGCCGCAGAAACGTCCCCGTGCTGCTCAGCGTCGGATACAGCTCCTGCCACTGGTGCCACGTCATGGCGCACGAGTCCTTCGAGGACGACGCCACCGCGGCCCTGGTCAACGAGCACTTCGTCGCCGTCAAGGTCGACCGCGAGGAGCGCCCCGACGTCGACGCCGTCTACATGGAGGCCGTCCAGGCCGCCACCGGCCAGGGCGGCTGGCCGATGACCGTCTTCCTCACCCCCGACGCCGCCCCCTTCTACTTCGGTACGTACTTCCCGCCCGAGCCGCGCCACGGCATGCCCTCCTTCTCCGAGGTCCTGGAGGGCGTCAAGGACGCCTGGTCCGACCGGCGCGAGGAGGTCGGCGAGGTCGCCGACCGGATCGTCAAGGACCTCGCGAGCCGCTCCCTCGCCTACGGCGGCGACGGCGTCCCCGGCGAGGAGGAGCTCGCGCAGGCACTCCTCGGCCTCACCCGCGAGTACGACGCGACCCGCGGCGGCTTCGGCGGCGCCCCCAAGTTCCCGCCGTCGATGGCCCTGGAGTTCCTGCTCCGCCACCACGCCCGTACGGGCTCCGAGGGCGCCCTCCAGATGGCCGCCGACACCTGCGAGGCGATGGCCCGCGGCGGCATCTACGACCAGCTCGCCGGCGGCTTCGCCCGCTACGCGGTCGACCGCGACTGGGTCGTGCCCCACTTCGAGAAGATGCTGTACGACAACGCCCTGCTCTGCCGGGTGTACGCGCACCTGTGGAAGGCCACCGGCAGCGACCTGGCCCGCCGGGTCGCCCTGGAGACCGCCGACTTCCTCGTCCGCGAACTGCGCACCCCCGAGGGCGGCTTCGCCTCCGCGCTCGACGCGGACAGCGACGACGGCGACGGCAGGCACGTCGAGGGCGCCTTCTACGTGTGGACCCCGGAGCAGCTCACCGAGGTCCTCGGCCCGGAGGACGCCGCCCTCGCCGCCGCCCACTACGGCGTCACCGAGGACGGCACCTTCGAGCACGGCAGCTCCGTGCTCCAGCTGCCGCAGGACGCGGGAGTGGCGGACGCCGACCGGATCGCCCCGATCGCGGCCCGGCTCCTCGCCGCCCGCGCCGGACGCGAGCGTCCGGGCCGCGACGACAAGGTCGTCGCGGCCTGGAACGGCCTCGCGATCGCCGCCCTCGCCGAGACCGGCGCCCTCTTCGACCGCCCCGACCTCGTCGAGCGCGCCACCGAGGCCGCCGACCTGCTCGTCCGGGTCCACATGGACGAGTCCGCCCGCCTCACCCGTACGTCCAAGGACGGCCGGGCCGGCACCAACGCGGGTGTCCTGGAGGACTACGCCGACGTCGCCGAAGGCTTCCTCGCCCTCGCCGCCGTCACCGGCGAGGGCGCCTGGCTGGACTTCGCCGGCTTCCTCCTGGACATCGTCCTCGACCGCTTCACCGCCGAGGGCGGGGCGCTGTACGACACGGCCCACGACGCCGAGGCCCTCATCCGGCGCCCGCAGGACCCCACGGACAACGCCACCCCGTCCGGCTGGACCGCCGCCGCCGGCGCGCTGCTCTCCTACGCCGCGCACACCGGCTCGGACGCCCACCGCGCCGCCGCCGAGGGAGCCCTCGGCGTCGTCAAGGCGCTGGGCCCCCGCGCACCCCGCTTCATCGGCTGGGGCCTGGCCGTCTCCGAGGCCCTCCTCGACGGGCCCAGGGAGATCGCGGTGGTGGGCGCCCCCGGCGACGAGACCTTCCGGGAGCTGCGCCGTACCGCCCTGGCGGCGACCGCCCCCGGGGCGGTGGTCGCGTGCGGCGCCCCCGACAGCGAGGAGTTCCCGCTGCTGAGGGACCGCCCGCTGGTGGCCGGTGGTTCCGCCGCGTACGTGTGCCGTCACTTCACCTGTGACGCGCCGGTCACCGACCCGGCCGAACTCCGCCGGAGGCTCTGAGGCCTCCGCCGGAACGGGGACGGCCCCGCTACCCCTCCGAGGAGGGGCGGCGGGGCCGCACCGTGCCGAGCGTCGTCGCTCAGCTGTTGCCGGCGCCGTTGCCGGACAGCACGGGGATGTCGCTGAGGATGTGCGACAGCGGCTCGTCACCCTTGGCCTGGGTGGAGTTCTCGGTGCACTGCTGGTTCTGCGGGGAGGACAGGACGTTGATGTCCTGGACCGCGATCGGGATGAGACCGATGAGCGAACCGGCGTTGACCTTGGCCGGCAGACCCACGCACGGCTTGTTCAGGGAACCCTGGACGAGCGCGAACTGCGGGCTCATGTCGCCGTGGGTGGCCGAGTTGCCGAACTCCTGGTGGGCACCGTTGCCGCTGAGCGAGGTGGTGCCACCGTCGTCGGCGATCGCGAGAGCCTGTCCGGCACCCGCCGCCGTCGCGCCGAGGACCGACGCGGCCACAGCAGCCGTAGCCAACAGCTTCTTCATTGTTCAGGCCTTTCGGATACTGGCCCGCTGAGTGCCGAGCCGTGCTGATCAACTGGTCGGGGAGGCGGAGGTTCCGCGAAGTCCACCGGACGGACTACGGGCAGATGAGCGAAGCCCCCGAAGCGGGGCGGTAGGCGGCGACGGGGATCTCGCCCGGCGCGACCTCCTCGGCGGCCGGCAGCGGCCGGTCCTCGCGCAGCCGCTCGAAGACCTTCGCCGCCCCCGCCTCGTCCCAGCCGACCGTGGACCCGACGCCCGCGACGGCGGCGTTGAATCCCCGTACGGGCACGGTCGCGAACGTCATGCGGCCCGGGGGAAGGTCCCGCAGCCGCGCGGCGAGCACGAGCAGCTCCCCGATGGAGACCCCCCGTTCGGTCGCGGCCGTCCCGCGCAGGGTCTCCGCGAGGTCCCGCAGCCGCGTGTGGTCGCCCAGGATCCCCTCGCGGAGCCGTTCCAGGGTGTTCACCACGAACTTCTGCTGCTTCCGGATCCGGCCGAAGTCCATCTGGCCGTCCGCCCGCCGCGACCGTACGTACTGGAGCGCCTCTCCGCCGCCGACCGGCTTGGTCCCGGGCTGCAGGTCGATGCCGGTGACGGTGTCCTTGAGGGGCTTCTCCGTACAGACGGGCACCCCGCCGTCGACGCGGTCCACGGTGTCCATGAAGCGCCGGAAGTCGATCTCCAGGTAGCGGTGGACGGGCAGTCCGGTCATCGACTCGACCGTCTCCACCGTGAAGGAGGAGCCGCCCTCCGCCCAGGCCCCGTTGATCTTCGCCTGGTGGGCGGCGTGCACCTTCCCGGTGCGCCGGTCGCGGTGCTGGTCGGGGAAGGAGGCGAGCGAGTCGCGCGGCAGGCTCACGACGTCGACCCGGTCGTTCTCCGCCGAGACGTGCACGAGCATCATCACGTCGGTGCAGTCGCACTCCTTGCCGCCGAGCCTGAAGCGCGCCTTCTCCTCCGCGCTGACGCCCTTGCGGGTGTCGATGCCGACCACGAGGAGGTTCAGGCCCCGCTCGGGGGTCGGGAAGGAGCCGGGGGCGGCGGCGAGGGCGCCGGGAGCGAGGGCGGCGAACGCGGCGAGCGCCGCCGGGACGAGCAGCGGACGCCGTGGCCGCCGTGCACGCGGGAATTTCATGCCCGCACGGTAATTCGATCACGCTCGCACACAGGTACCCGACGCGACATGAACAGGACGAATCACTCTCCTGCGGCGCCTGTGGAATGATGCGGGAATCGCAGCGGAAGGAGCGAAGATGGCGCCGGATCCCGGTAAATGGGAACGGATGGCCTTCATTCCGAAGAGCCGATATGTGAGCGACCCGCCCCCGCCGGACCGGACACCATTCCCGGTCTATTCCGCACTGGTCGCCCAGTGGGCGCAGGCGGGCCGGACGGTGCCGGGGACGCCGGACCGGGAGTGGGAACGCCTGATGGCGACTCCGGTCTGGCCGACCTGGTAACGACGCGGAGGACCGACACGAAAGGGGCCGCCCCGGAGGGCGGCCCCTGACGTGTGAACGTCGCTACGCGGAGGCGGAACGTCAGTTGTTGCCGACGCCGTTGCCCGACAGGACCGGGATGTCGCTGAGGATGTGCGAGAGCGGCTCGTCACCCTTGGCCTGGGTGGAGTTCTCGGTGCACTGCTGGTTCTGCGGGGAGGACAGGACGTTGACGTCCTGGACGGCGATCGGGATCGCGCCGACGAGCGAACCGGCGTTGAGCTTGGCCGGCAGGCCGATGCAGGGCTTGTTCAGGGAGCCCTGGACGAGCGCGAACTGCGGGCTCATGTTGCCGTACGTGGCGGAGTTGCCGTACTCCTGGTGCGCGCCGTTGCCGCTGAGCGACGTGGTGCCGCCGTCGTTGCTGATGGCGAGCGCGGGGGAGGCCACGGCGGCGGTGGCGCCGACGATGGAGACGGCCGCGGCCGCGGTGGCCATAACCTTCTTGATCACGGGAGTTCCCTTCTAGAACCTGCTCCGTGCAGGGAGCGCCCTGATCAACTGGCTTCGGACGCAGGGGTTCCGCCCAGTCACCCCGTTGGCGGAGCGCGCGCGGCAGCGCGAAACAGGGGGCCAGTCGAACGGGTGAAGCGCCGGAACCAAAGCCCCCGCGCGCAGTTGATCCGGTCGCATCAATCAGGTCGATTGGTGGGAACAGGAACGGAATCACCGTGATCAAGAAGATTATGGCGGCTGCGGCTGTTACGGCCTCTGTTGTCGGCGCTTCTGCTGCGGCGGCCTCCCCGGCGCTCGCCATCGCCGACGACGGCGGCACGACCTCGCTCAGCGGCAACGGCGCGCGCCAGGCGTTCGGCAACTCCGAGACCGCCGGTGACGCGAGCCCCCAGTTCTCGGCCGTCCAGGGCTCGCTGAACAAGCTCTGCCTGGGTGTCCCGGTCAAGGGCAACGTCGGCTCGGTCGTCGGTGTCCTCGTCCCGGTCGCCGTCCAGGACATCAACGTCCTGTCCTCCCCGCAGAACCAGCAGTGCGCGGAGAACTCCACCCAGGCCAAGGGCGACGAGCCGCTGTCGCACATCCTGGAGGACATCCCGGTCCTCTCCGGGAACGGCGCCTACAACGGCTGATCCGTATCGCGCACGACAGGGCCGGAGGGAACGTCGAGTTCCCTCCGGCCCTGTTCCGTGCGCGCAATGGAGTGAAAGAACGGAACTCGTCGATATTGCGGTTTCCTTCCTGCCGGATGTTCGTTGTGTTTCATGAAATGTCTTCCGTCACAGAAAGGATCCAGACGAAATGAACTGTAAGAAGGCTGCGGCCGTCGTCGCCGGAATCGTCATGGCCATGGGTGCGGCGTCGCCCGCCTTCGCGGACGCGGACGCCCACGGTGCGGCGATCGGTTCGCCGGGTGTCCTCTCCGGCAACGTCGTCCAGGTCCCGATCCACGTGCCGATCAACGTCTGCGGCAACAGCGTGAACATCATCGGCCTGCTGAACCCGGCCATCGGCAACACCTGCGTCAACGCCTGAGTCCCCAGCGGCACGTAGGTAAGGGGCCGGCCCCGGAGAGCACCGCTCTCCGGGGCCGGCCCTCCGTCATGCCGAGACCGGCGCCCGCCCGCCCGTACGGGGCCGCCCCACCGTCCCGCCCCGGGCATCCGACCGCAACCGCTGCCGCACCCCTCGCACCAGACGGCCCGCCGTGTACCCGGCGCCGAAGACGAACCGCATCGAGGGACCGTACGAGGGAGCCGTGAGCAGCCCGGCGAGGAAGAGGCCCGGCCACGAGGACTCGAAGAGGCCGCCGACCTCCGGGGCGCCCCCGGCGCCGACCGTCCGCAGCGCGCCGCGCAGCTCCGGCGACAGCACCCCGGCCCGGTCCAGGCTCGGCGTGAAGCCCGTGGCCGCGACGACGTGGTCGGTCTCCAGGACCGTCGTCCCGTCCGGCCCGGCCACGTCGAGCCGGAGCCGCGCGTCCCCGGTCACCGTCGCCGAGGTGATCCGCTGCCCCAGGCGGACGTCACCGACCGCCGCGAAGCGTTCCCGGAGCCACCAGGCACCCGCCGGGCCGAGCGCCGAGTCGAAGATCCGCTCCCGGGTGGCGGCCGGCAGACGCCGGAAGACCCCGGGCGTGTCCGCGTAGAGCCTGTTCCGCCAGCCGCAGCCGAGCCCCGTGTGCGGGGCGCGCAGGGCGGGCCACACCCCGCGGTCGAGGGCCGGGGGCAGCGTGTTCCAGCGCAGCCGCTCCGCCCGGGCGAGGATCCGGACCGCCGCGGCGCCCCGTTCGACCAGGAGCGCGGCCGTCTCCAGGGCGGCCTGCCCGGCGCCGACGACGGTGACGTCCCGGCCGGCGAAGCGGTCGAGCTCGCCGTGGTGGCTGGAGTGGGTGACGTACCTCCTCGGCAGTCCCCGCAGCGGCCCGGGGACCTCCATGAAGGGCAGGACGCCCACCGCGAGCGCCACCGTCCGGGTGCGGAGGGCCTCGCCGTCCTCGGTGACCACCTCGAAGCCCTCGGCGGCGGGCGCGACCGAACCGATCAGGCGCTCGTCGAGCGCGGGCACGGCCTGCCGGGCGAACCAGTCGCCGTACGCGGCGAAGAAGTCGACCGGCAGCGGCACCCCGTGCGCGGCGCGCACGCCGCGCGTGACGGCGTAGGCGTCGAGCCCGTACGCCCCCTCCGGATCGGAGAGATGGGAGGCCCAGGGCTCCGACTTCAGGAACATGCCCGAGGGCATGGCGTGCCAGGACTCCATCGAGCGGCCGAAGGTCCGCAGGTGCAGCCCGTGGGCGGCCGCGTGCGCGGCCACGGACAGACCGTAGGGTCCGGCCCCGACGACCACCAGGTCGTACATCGACTTCGACATCGTGCCTTCCGCCTTCATCGTGGGGTGAGCTGGTGGGAGGAGCTGCGGGCCGGGGGCACCCGGGGCGCCTGCCGGCGCGACCCGAACAGCCCGCGGAACGCCGTCAGGGCCTTGCGCGTCAGGTGGGCGAGCCAGGCGCGGCCCATCGCGAGCGCGGGCCGCGGGTCGTCGGCCGCCCACCACGCCCACTCGGTCCGCCGCTCCCCGGCCTCCTCGGCGGACCGGCGGCGCGGGGAGGCGAGGAACGAGAGCGCCGCGTAGTTCTCGACGACGAACCGGCGGCCGTACGCGGGGGAGTGCGGCGGCACGGCACGCCCGGTGAGGTCCAGATGGAGCGCCCGCACCACGTCCAGGCCGTCCGGGTCGGCGAAGAGCCGGAACTGCGCGCCGGGCCGGGGGTTGAAGTCGAGCAGGTGGTACGCGCCGGTCGCCGGGTCCAGCCGGAAGTCCAGGTCGCACACGCCCCGGTAGCCGAGCGCCTCGAACAGGTCGCGGGCGGTGCGGTCCACGGCCGGGTTCACCGCCCACCGGCCCACGGCCGTCAGTCCGGCCCCGTCCGGCCAGGACCGCTCCTTGCGGCCGGTCGCCCCCGTCGGACAGCGCCCCTCCGCGTCCACGTACCCGTGGAAGAACCAGTCCAGGTCCCGGCCCGCCGGGAGCAGTTCCTGGAGCAGCAGCCGGCTGCCGGCCTCCGGGGTGCGGGCGTACAGCTCCCGCACCTCGGCGAGCGACCGCACGATCGAGGTGCTGCGCAGTCCGCGGCCGGCCGGAAGGAGCCAGGGGCGGCTCCACTTCGCGACCACCGGAAGGCCGAGCGACCAGGCCATGGCGGCGGCCTCGTCGGTGCCGGTCGGGAGTTCCGTACGGGGGTGGGGCAGGCCCAGGGCCGCGCAGGTCTCGGCGAGCGCCGCCTTGTCCGCGACCCGGAGCAGCTGCTCCTCGGTCTGCGCGGGCAGGAGGAAGCGCGGGGAGAGCGCGGAGCGGTGGCGGGCCAGCGCGAGGGCGCTGACGTCGTCCAGGGGGAGGACGAGGACGGAAGTTGACGTGTCGTCGGACGCGTCGCCGGTCGCGCCGCCCGTCCCGTCCCGGTCCGCGGCCGCGATCTCGTCCGCGACCCGGTGCAGGAGTGCGGCCAGCTCGGTGGCGGAGGCCGCCGGGGGGCTCGCGCGGGTCGAGCGGAGATATCGGGACCGGGCGGCCGGACCGGCCCCGGATTCGACGACGGCGTGGACCGGAATTCCCGCCCTGCCGAGCGAGCGCGCGGCGCCGAGCGTGCCGTGATGGAAGGGATTCCGGTCGAGTCGTACGAGGACGGTGGGAACGCGGGTGTCGAAACTCTGACGGCGCGGCACGGCATGCCCCTTCATCTCGGGTGCCCCAACTGGGCGATGAAATCCTCTAATGGACTACCGATCAGAGGCGAGTCGAGTCCACGGTCGGCTCATTAGGAATACTTTCGGAGTATCGGATTGACGGACCATCAAAAGGCGTACGACGCGAAGGAGCGGCCATGGCGGCTACACACCGGAGAACTTCGAGCGTGTGGCTGGGGGTGTTCACTGCCGGTCTCCTCGCCTCGGGCTCAGTCGTGCTGTCGTCCCCCGCCCACGCCACCGAATCCGTGACCGCGAGCGACCCCGGACCGTCTCTCTCCAGCGCCATGGGAGCCTTCCTCGACTCGGGCCATCTCGGGGTCTCCCGCATCGCGGAGCTGGAGCGGTGGCTCGGCGGACGCGAACTCCGTGTCGGCCACACCTACCTCCCCGGCGACCTCTGGAAGAACATCGAGGGCCCGCCCGGCTTCCTCGACGCCTGGGCGAACTGGCGCAACGCCAAGGCCGACCGGCTCTTCGTCCTCAACGTGCCCATGCTGGAACGCAACGAGGCCGGCGTCTCCGACGCCGAGGTCCGCCGCCAGCTCCAGCTCGGCGCGGCCGGGTACTTCGACCACCACTTCAAGGCCCTCGCCGAACGTCTCGTACGGCTCCGCGCGACCGACACCGTCGTCGTCCTCGGCTGGGAGATGAACGGGACCACCTACACCCACCGCTGCGCGCCCGACCCCACCGCGTGGAAGAAGTACTGGAACCGGATCGTCACCGCGATGCGCTCCGTTCCCGGGCAGGAGTTCCGCTTCGACTTCAATCCCAGCCGGGGCCGCGACGCCGTTCCGTGGACCGAGTGCTACCCGGGCGACGACGTCGTCGACATCATCGGAATGGACTCGTACGACCAGCCGCCGGGCTCGCGGTTCGACCAGCACGTCAGCGAGCCGTACGGACTCCAGAAGCAGGTCGATTTCGCGGCCGAACACGGAAAGCTGATCTCCTATCCCGAATGGGGTCTCTTCCGGAACGGCGACAACCCCGAATACATGCGGCGCATGCTGGAGTGGATGAAGCAGCACAAGCCGCTGTATCACACGATCACCGATTACTGCCCGCACGGCGTCTGGCAGTGCGACGACAATCCGCGGTCGTCGCAGATGTTCCGTCAGATGCTGTTCGGCACGGAACCGGAACTCCCGACGGAGCCGACGGAGCCGACGGAGCCGACGGACCCGACGGACCCGACGGAGCCGACGGAGCCGACGGAGCCGACGGAGCCGACGGAGCCCACGGACCCGACGGAGCCCACGGAGCCGACGGAGCCCACGGACCCGACGGAGCCGACCGAGCCCACGGACCCGACGGGGCCCACGGACCCGACCGAGCCCACGGACCCGACCGCACCTCAGCCGAAGCCCGAGCCCAAGCCGGAACCGAAGCCGGAACCGAAGCCGGAACCGAAGCCCGAGCCCAAGCCCGAGCCCAAGCCTGAGCCGAAGCCCGAGCCGAAGCCTGAGCCGAAGCCCGAGCCGAAGCCTGAGCCGAAGCCCGAGCCGAAGCCTGAGCCGAAGCCCGAGCCCAAGCCCGAGCCCAAGCCCGAGCCCAAGCCCGAGCCCAAGCCCGAGCCCAAGCCGGAACCGAAGCCGGAACCGAAGCCCGAGCCCAAGCCGGAACCGGAGCCCGTGCCCGTGCCCGTGCCCGTGCCCGTGCCGGAGCCCGTGCCCGTGCCGCAGCCCGTGCCCGCCTGTTGGACCGTGAACCTCGGTTCATGGGTCGAGAGCTGGATCGGCGGGCCCGTCTGCGTCCCGAAGGACTCCTGGAAGGACGAGGTCGACCTCGACTGGAAGGACGCGCTGAAGGGCGTCTGGCCCTTCTGACCTGCCGGACCGGTCGGACACGGCGGCGGCGGAGATCATCCGCCGTCGCCGTGCGGCGTCCGCCCCGTGAGCCGGCCGAGCGCCCGCCCCACCCAGGCCCGCTCCCGCGCCTGCCGGGCCGCCCAGCGGCGCGCGTCGGCGGCGCCCGCGCGGAGCCAGAGCAGCGGAGCCGTACCCCGGCCGGTCAGCATGAGCCGCTGGTTGCCGACGGTCTCGGGCCGCCAGTGCCCCTTGTAGGCCTCGGTGCCCCGCAGCATGCTCAGCGTGGCCCGGCCGCCGGTGGCGGCCTCCCCGGCCCCGTGCCGGAGCAGCATGGTGGCGACGTCGACCTTGCGGGCGCGCAGGGCCGGGTCGGCCCCGTACAGATAGCCGCCGGCGAGCCGCGGGGACGTCAGGGTCAGGTCGGCGGCGACCACCTCCCCGGCGAGCCGGAACTCGGTGACCATCGCCTCCCCCCGCTCCACCATGGGCCGTACGGCGCGGGTGAGGTGCCGGGCGAACCGTTCGCTGGTGTGCTCGGCGGTGACCCCGCGCCCCTGCCACTGGAGCTGGTGGAGCCTCAGGAGGCGGTCGAGGGCGGCGGGGACCTCGTCCCCGCCGGCGACCCGCGCGTCGATGCCGAGGGCGTCCAGCTTGCGCAGCTTGGCGCGGACCCGCTGGGCCTTCCCGGACGGGATCCGTTCGAGGAGCCCTTCCATCGGGACGGCGGGCAGCTCCAGGCAGAGCGAGTCGGGAAGCCGGCGGCGCGGACCCCGCCAGAAGGCGAAGACCCGTTCGACGGCGGCCCCGGGCCGTACCTCCCGCAGGTCGATCACCGCGCCCCGGGCGGCCCGGGCGAGCGCCCCGGCCAGGGCGGGGGCGGCCTCCGGGCAGCCGTCGTCGAGCAGGACGTCCGTGAAGTCGGTGATGGAGCCGCCGAGCGGGGTGAGGACGGGCAGCGGCCCGCCGGCCCGCATCAGGGGCGCGGCGGCGACGAGTTCGCCGTCCGCGCGCCGTACGAGCACCACCCGCAGCGCACCGGGCCTGCCGTACGAGAGCCACCAGGAGTGCAGCCAGGCGTGGGACTGGAAGGGGGTGACGGTGGAGCAGCGTCCGTACAGCGCCGTCCACTCGGCCGCCAGCCGCCCGAACCCCTCCTCGTCACGGCAGATCTCGGTCCGCAGGGCCCGTAGGGCTCGCTGGGGTCCCCGGGGGCGCTGGGTACGTCGGACACGAGGGGCTCTCGGGGTTGTCGAGGGGTGCGCGGTTCTGGTGGTCACACCGCCTCCGGCTGGTGGGCGGCGGCCGCCGGCGCGGGCACGGCGGCCGCGGTCGGGGAAGCCTGCCGGGAGTGCCGGGCCTCGCCGCGCGAGGCGGCGCGCTTCGGGCGGACCAGGAGCGCCAGGCCGCCGAGGAGACCGCCCGCACAGCCGCCGACGAGCGCGGAGAGCGGCGCGGAGGGGGAGACGGGGGCGACCGGCTCGGTGGCGCGGGAGAACTGGACGACCTTCACGCCCGTGCTGCCCGCGACGTGCGTGCTGTTGAGGACGAGCGCGCGGGCCACGCCGTCGGCCATGGACACGGCCTTCGCGGGCTGGTCGGCCTGGGCGGTGATGGAGATCATCGGGGCGTCCGGGGAGGTCGCGGCCTGCACGCTCCTGCGCAGCGTGGCGGCGGAGACGCCCGCCCACACCTGCGCGTCGCCGGTCACCGCGATGTCGGTGGCGACCCGCCCGTACGCCTGCGCGAAGCCGAGCGCGGCCGCCGGGTCGGACTTCTCGGCGGGGACGACGATGACGTAGCTGGTGGCCGCGTACTGCGGGGTCTTCAGGGCCCCGTAACCGCCGCCGAGCGCGGCTCCGGCGAGGACGGCGGCGGGCAGGACCGCCCAGCGGCCGGGCCTGCGCAGACCGGCGGGGAGGGAGGCGCGGGGTGGGATGGTCTTCATGGGGGCGGGTTCTCTCACTTCGCGGGGGAGGGGGTGCCGTGGACGGCCTGGTCGTAGAGGGACATCAACTGCCCGGCGCTGTGGGCGATGTCGTAGCGGCGGGCGGCCGCAGGCAGGGGCAGCCGGGTGAGCCGGGTGTCCCGGACTCCGCGCAGCGCGGAGATCAGCTCGGGCACGGACTCGCCGATCCGGCGGGCGCCCGGTGCCGCGTCCGGTGCCAGGTCGTCGATCGCCGGACAGGCGACGTACAGCACGGGCAGCCCGGCGGCGAGGGCCTCGACGACGGCGAGTCCGAAGGTCTCGTCGGGCGAGGTGGACACGAAGACGTCCATGGCGGCGAGGAGTTCGGGCAGCGACGGTCCCGGCGAGCCGGCGGCCGGCGGGTCCTGGCAGGCCCCGGCGAGCAGCACCCGGTCGGCGGCCCCGCAGGCGCGGGCCAGCCGCAGCAGCTCCGCCCGCTCCTCGCCCTCGCCGACCAGGAGCAGGCGGGCCTCCGGGACCGAGGCCACCGCCCGTACCAGCCGGTCGAACCGCTTCCCGGGCGTCAGCCGTCCCACCCCGCCCACGACATGGGCGTCCTCGGGCAGTCCGAGGACGGCCCGGGCGCGGCGACGGGCGTCGGCGTCGAAGGCGAAGCGGTCGGTCTCGATGCCGTTCGGGACGATCCGGATGCGGTCCTCGGGCACCCCCCAGTCGGCGAGCCGGCGGGCCACGCTGGGCGAGACGGCGACGGTGGAGGTGCCGAGCCGCTCCGACGCCAGGTAGAGGGCGCGGGTCCCCGCGGAGAGCGGCCTGCCCTCCATCTGGGTCTCGCCGAGGGAGTGCTCGGTCGCGATGACCCGCCGCACCCCCGCCAGCCGGGCCGCCGTCCGGCCGTACACGCACGCCCGGTAGAGATGGGTGTGCACGAGGTCGTAGCGGCCCTGGCGGACGATCCGGGCGAGGCGGGGGAGCGCGCCGAGGTCACGGTTGCCCGCCATGCCCAGATGGGTGACGGGGGTGCCGTCCGCCTCGATGCCCGCGGCGACGGCGCCAGGGTTGGTGAGCGTGACGACCTCGCTCCGCACGGGCAGGTGCCGCAGCAGGAGCCGCAGCTGCTGCTCGGCGCCGCCGATGCCGAGCCCGGTGATGACGTGCAGGACCTTCACGAGGCACCGACCACGGCCGGTCCGTACCGGGCGGGCACCAGGTCGGCGGGGTGGCGGCGGCGCAGCGGGTGCAGGACGCGCTTGGCGGTGAGCCGCCACGAGGTGTCGGCCTCGCCGATGTGGACCCGGGGCAGGGCGTACGTGCCGGTGTGCGGGCCCGGGTCGATCGCGCAGGCGTAGCGGTAGCCGGCCTTGCGGACGGCGTGGATCGCGCGCGGGTCGACCTGCCCGTACGGGTAGCAGAAGCCCTCGACGGGACGGCCGGTCATCTCCTCCAGGAGCTCCCGGCTCCGGCGGGTCTCGGCGGCGAGCGTCGCGTCGTCGGCCCCCGCGAGCGAGACGTGCGTCAGCCCGTGCGAACCGATCTCCATGCCGGCCCCGGCGATCCGCAGGATGCCGTCCTCGGTCAGCAGCGACCTGCGCGGCCCCGCCGTGTCCCAGGTGTTCTCGGCGCCGAGCCGCCCCGGCAGGACGTACACCGTGGCCGTGAAGCCGTGCCGGCGCAGCAGCGGCAGCGCCGAGTCGGCGAAGTCCGCGTACCCGTCGTCGAAGGTGAGGCCCACGAGCCCCTTGGCGCGCCCCTCGGCCGCGGCCGCGAGCAGCTCCCCCACCGAGACCCCTCGCAGCCCCCGGTCGGCCAGCCAGTGCAGTTGCCGGGCGAACCGCACGGGGGAGACGGTCACCCGGTACGGATCGTCAGCGGTGTCGGTGATCGAGTGGTACATCGCCACCCACAGGGGGGGCTTCACCCACAGGGGAGGCTTCGGCAGCAGTCGACGCAGCGCGGTGGCGGCGGGCATGGGGGGTCCTCCGGTAGGCGGAGCGGGGAAGGGGCGGAATCTCGGGCGCCTTGGCGGCGCAGGCGATGAAGAGCAGGAAGACGCCGACGACGACCAGGCCCGACACGGCGACGGCGAGGGCGGCGGGGCCGATCGCGAGCGAGGACAGCCAGCCGGCCCCGGTGGCCCACGCGCCCGCGGTGGCGAGCCGGAGCAGCCCCTCGCCCAGCCGGTCGACGCGGACCGGGACGGCCTGGCGGTGCGCGCCGCGCAGCAGCAGCACGGCGGTCAGGGTGATGCCGAGGGCGTTGGCCCCGGCGATGCCGACGGCACCCCAGTAGTGGGCGCCGGGGACTCCGGCGGCGGCGGTCGTGACCAGCCCGGCCCCCATGGCGGCGGCCGGGTACCAGAGGGGGCGGGCGGCGGAGAAGTAGCAGCGGACCAGGGTCCCCACCATGGTCTGGCCGAGCAGGCCGAGGGCGTAGACGCGCATGACGGCGGCGGTCGCGGTGGTGTCGGCGGAGCTGAACTCGCCGCGCTCGAAGAGGAGCTCGACGATCCGGGGCGCGGCGGCGATCACGGTCGACGCGCCGACGAGGACGACGACGGCGGCGAGCAGCAGGTCCCGCTCGACCCGGCGGCGGGCCGCCTCGGTGTCGCCGGCCGCGAGGGCGCGGGCGACCACGGGGAAGCTGACCGTGCAGAGCATCAGGGAGAGGATCATCGGCATCTGCGCGACCTTCTGCGCGTAGTTCAGATGCGAGATGGCGCCGGCGGGCAGCGGCGAGGCGAGGAAGCGCTCGATCAGGGTCTGGGACTGACGGCAGAGGGAGAACGCGACCACCGGCGCGATCAGACCGAGGACCAGGACGCGGCCGTCCCCCGTGGACGCGGGCGCGAGCGCCTCGGGCTCCCGCGTCGGTACGGGGCGGGTCCGCAGCTCCCGCAGGAGCGAGGGGGCCTGGACGAGGACCATCAGGACCCCGCCGACCGCGACGCCCGCGGCGGCGGAGCGCACGCCCCACGGCTCGCGCAGGACCACGATGGTGCCGATGATGCCCGCGTTGTACGCCACGTAGATCGCGGCCGGGGGCAGGAAGCAGCCGTGGGCGCGCAGCGCCGCCGAGCAGTAGCCGACCAGGGCGAACGACAGCACACAGGTGGCGGTCAGCCGGGTGCAGTCGATCGCGAGCGCGGGATCGGGCAGCCCGGGCGCGAGGGCGGAGACGATCAGCGGCGCGCCGACGACGAGGAGGGTGGCGACCACGCCGACGCCGAGGGTGAGCCGGGGGAGCGTGCCGCGTACGAGCTCCCGTACCGGGTCGCCGAAGAGGGCGCCGGAACGGCGGGCCAGGGCGCGGGAGAAGGCGGGCACCAGGATCAGCGCCATGGCGTCCTCGATGAGCAGCGTCGAGGCGAACTCGGGGACCGTCCAGGCCACCAGGAACGCGTCGGTCTCGGCCCCGGCCCCGAAGTACCCGGCGAGGATCTGGTCGCGTACGAGCCCGAGCACCGCGCCGATCGCGGTGAGCCCGGCGGTCACGGCGGCGGCCTTCGCCAGGAAGCCCCCGCCCTGGGGCGCGCCGGTGCGGGGGGCCCGCACACGGGCGTGGGCGCGGCGGCCGGAGGGACGGGGGACGCGTGGCGCGACGGCCTCGGCCCCGTCCTTCGCCCCTCCCTCCTCCGCGTCCGTCTTCGCCTTCTCCTGCACCGCCTCGGCCTTCCCCTCCGCCCCCTCCCGCGCCGTCTCCTCCGGCGCGGGTCCCCGCGCCTGAGTCGGCCCCGCCCCCGTCAGCACGACGGCCTCCGGGGCCCACGGGGAGTCCGTGGGGCCCGGAGGCGCGGTCGGCCAGGGGTCGGTCAGCGGGAGGCCGCGGGGTGGGCCGCCCGTGGGGCGCGGTTCACCGGCCCGCGGGGTGTCCGTGGGCTCGGGTTCCCCGGCCCACGGGTCACGCACGCCTCACCTCCGCCAGTGCCCACCAGGCCGCGAGGCCCAGCACGACCGACATGAGGACCGTCGAGGGGCCGCCGATGTCCGCGTAGAAGAAGTCGATGAGCTGCCAGGCGAGCAGCCCCGACGCGACGAGCGCGCAGTCCGCGCCGAGGCGCCGCCGCCGCAGCGCGCCGACGAGCAGCGCCAGCCAGCTGCCCACCAGGGCGAGCAGCCCGAACAGACCCTGCTCGCTGAGGACCAGGAGGTACATGTTGTGCGGCGAGAGCAGCGGCTGCCGCTGGAAGGCGGCGCCCGCGCCCGCCGTGTCGCTTCCGGAGGAGAGCGCGAGCGAGGCGTTCGAGTCGCGGTACAGCGGGAAGCCCTTGAGGCCGACGCCGGTGACCGGCTCCGCGCTCCAGATCCGCCCGGCCGCCGCCCACATCGTGTACCGGTCCGTCACCGACTGGTCCGGCGCGGCGGTCACCTGCGTGATGCTGGCGACCCGCTCCTTCACCATCGCGGAACCGATACCGAGACCGCCGACGAGGACCACCCCGAGCGCGCCCGCCGCGAGTGCCACCCGGGCCGCCCTGCGGGGACCCGAGAGGAGCAGCTGGATCCCGCAGGCGAGCACGGTCGCGATCCACGCGCCCCGGCTGAACGACAGCACGAGCGGCGGGAAGAGCAGCCCGGCGCAGACGAGCGCCGCCGTCCGCGTCCGGCCGGGGCCGCTGCCGAGCGCGATGCCCGTGACGGCCACGAGCCCGTACGACACGACGGTCGCCATGCCCATCACGTCGGTCGGCCCGAAGGTGCCGACGGCCCGGATGTCCTCACCCATGTACGAGGCGCCCGTACCGGTCAGGTACTGGGCGACGCCGACCGCGCCCTGGATCAGCGCGAGCCCGACCAGGCCCCAGGCGACCACGGCGAAGTCCCGCCGGTCGCGGATCGTCAGGAGCACGGCGGCCGGGACGAGGACGAAGACCTGGAGGTAGCGGGCGACGCCCGGCAGGCTCGCCGCCGGGTCGTTCGAGGCGATCGCGGCCAGGCAGATCCCGAGGACCGGCAGACCGAGGACGACGGCCGCCGCCCGGGTCAGCGGCCGGGCGCCGCCGCGCAGCACCCGGACGAGACAGATCAGGACGAGGAGGCCGGAGGCCGCGTCGGCGACCGTCCCCGTACCGCCGGTGCCGCCCTCCGCGCCGCCGCCGCCCGGAACGAGCAGCAGGGCGATCACGGCGAGGACCGGGGAGAGGACCCCGGCCCTGCGGGCGAGGTCCCGTACGTCGTCCGGGGCGATCGCCGGCACCGTCACGGCCGTGGCCATCCCTCAGCTCCCCGTGGGCCGGACGAGCCCGGCGGCCGTGCGCAGCAGGATGCAGACGTCCTGCCAGAGCGACCAGTGGTCGATGTAGTGGTTGTCGAAGCGGCAGCGGTCCTCGATCGAGGTGTCGCCGCGCAGCCCGTGCACCTGCGCCAGACCGGTCAGCCCCACCGGCATCCGGTGCCGGGCCGCGTATCCGGTGTGGATCTTGCTGAACTGGGCGACGAAGTAAGGGCGTTCGGGCCTCGGGCCGACCAGGCTCATGTCGCCGCGCAGCACGTTCCACAGCTGCGGCAGCTCGTCGAGCGAGCTCTTCCGCAGGAAGCTCCCGGCCGCGCTCATCCGCCGGTCGCCGGCCACGTTCCAGCGGGTCGCCGACTCGGTGTCGTCGGAGGGGCGGAGCGTACGGAACTTGAGCAGGGTGAAGAGGCGTCCGTGCTGGCCCACCCGCTCCTGCCGGAACAGCACCCCGGGACCGTCCGAGAGCCGTACGGCGAGCGCGCAGAGCAGCAGGATCGGCAGCGCGACCGCCATGGCGGGGGCGGCCAGGGCGATGTCGAGGGCGCGCTTGGCGGTCAGCCCGCGCCGCTCGCCCAGCGGGACGACGCGGTGCCAGGCGTACCCCCACATGTGCTCGCCCATGGGGCCGGCCTGCTGGCGCGCGCCGACCCTCCAGGTGACGCAGCCGTAGTGCTGGAAGAGCGTCACGAGCGCCGGGTCGTCGTCGAGGAACACCGCGTCGCGCACCGTGTTCTGGATGACGGCCCGGTGGATCTCCTCGGTCGTGGTGAGCACCGGGAGCCCGGCCTCCCCGGCCGTCCGGGGAGCGCCGCCCTGTTCGGGCACGCCGACGATGCCGACCGGCCGTACCCCGTACTCGGGGTGCTGGACGGCCGCCGCGGCGAACCGGCGCGCGGCCCCCGCCCCGCCGACGACGAGCGCCGACCTCGGGTGGGCCCGCGCGATCCGGCGCCGCCGGGCGAGCAGCAGGGCGCGGACCAGGCTCACGACACCGACATGGGTGGCGTAGGCGGCGCAGATCCGCAGGGGCCCGATCGCGAGCGTCGGGGAGTACGCGGCGACGCCGGCCGCCGCCAGACACCAGGCGACACCGGCGCGGGAGGCCAGCGCGGGCAGCTCGTCGAGGGCCCGGGTGTGCGCGGCCGGCCGGTAGAGGCCGCCGTGCCCGTCGAGGAGCAGGACGAGCGCCACGATCGGCAGCAGGAGCCGGGCGTCGTGGTGCGCCGCGCTCAGCGGCACGGCGGCGGCGAGGACGGCCAGGCAGTCGACGGCCACGAGCGGCAGCACGCCGAAGCGTGGCCGCGCGGGGCGGCGCGGCGGCGCGAGCCGGTCGGTCGTGCCGCGGCGCGGCGCGAGGGAGGCGAGGCCGAAGGCCTGGCCGGCCGTGGGCCAGGGGCCCGGCGAGGAGGGGATGCTGGTGCTTTCGGTGGTCACTGCGCAATCGGCTCTCTGTGCTCGGTGCCTCGCACGACGACCAGTTCGCGGTAGACGTCCGCGACGGCCGCGCCGGTGCGCCGGACATCGAAACTGCTGAGTACGTGCTCATGGGCCTCGCGGCCCAGGCGGTGCCGGAGCTCTTGCCTGCCGAGGAGGCGGCCGAGAGCGGTGGCGAGCGCGGCCGGGTCCTCGGGCGGGACCAGGCACAGGGGTTCATGGGCGGGCGGCAGGCTCTCGCGGGCCCCGTCGACGTCGCTGACGACGACGGGCCGGCCGCTGGCCATGGCCTCCAGAGGAGCGAGCGCCATGCCCTCCCAGCGGGACGGCAGGACGACCACGTCGGCGGCCCGGTACCAGGGGACGGTGTCGTCGACGGCCCCGGTGAACCGCACCGAGGGCCCGGCGGCGGCCCGCAGCCGCTCGGCGTCGGGGCCGTCGCCGACCAGGACGAGACGGGCCGTCGGCACCTCGGCGAGGACGGCGGGCCAGGCGGCGAGCAGCACGTCCTGTCCTTTCTGGCGGCAGAGCCGGCCCACGCAGACGACGGTGGGCGCGGGGTTGCCGGGCGGACCGTCGGTCGCGAACCGGGCCACGTCCACACCGTTGTGGACGACGGACCAGTCCGCCGTGACCCCGGCGGCCTCGCCGGTACGCCGCTCGGCCTCGCTCACGCAGAGGATCCGGTCCGCCCAGCGGGCGCCGAACCGCTCCCAGCGGCGGGCGAGCGCGGCGGTCGTGCCCTCGACGGCCTCGAAGGACCAGGCGTGCGGCTGATACACCGTCGGAATGCGTCCGCGCAGGGCGAGTCGGGCGCAGAGCCCGGCCTTGGCGCTGTGCGCGTGGACGAGTCCGGGGCGGACGGTACGGATGACCCGGGTCAGCTCCCTCGTCTCGCGGACGAGTCCGGGCCCGGGGTTCCGGCCGGCCCGCCAGTCGTGGGTCTCGGCCCCCTCGGCGCGGACGGCGGCGGAGAGGACGGTGCCCGGCGGGCAGGCGACGGCGACCCGCAGGCCGGCGGCGAGCTGGGCGCGGACGAGGTCGACGACGACGCGGGCGACCCCGCCGTCGTCGGGCTGGACCGCGTGCAGGACGGTGACGGACGCGAGGTCCGCGTCGAGTGATGACAGCACGTCAGCGCCGGACGTCCGCCTGGAAGAAGAGCGCACCGAGCCAGACGGTGTCCTTCCGGCTCCCGGACCGGACGTGGACACGGTCGGCCCCATCGCGCAGTGCCCCCCGCAGATCGAAGACGTCGGAGTCGTACCCCAGGGTGTTCGTACCATCGGGAGATCGGACCGGCCCGCCGGTGCCGAATTCGGTGATGCTGGAGTTCATCACGTCGTTCGCGGAATTGGCGGAATCGGAGAGCCGGGTGCTCTTCCCGCGGCGCGTTTCCACCGCCAGGTAATCACCGGAAGTACCGCGGTCGCCGTCATAGGCGATCACTCCCAGACGGCCGTCCGTCGCCTTGCCGTAACGGTTCGCGTCGAGCGGGACGCGAAGCTCGCCGGTACCGGGACCGACCGTTTCGAATCCGTCCCAGACACCGATCCTGCGGAGCGGCTCCGAGGCCTTCTCGTACGCGGCGACGAGCGTCCAGCCGCCCCAGCCGCCGACAGCCGAACGGCCCATGGCGACGTTGACCTGAGCGACCGTCCACTGCCCCGAGCGGGACGAGCGGACCAGCTCGGTGACGTCGGCCGAGGCCTGGAAGGCGTCGGCGCCCTCGGCCGTGCGGTGCCCGATCAGGGTGTCGGCGAGCAGCGCCTTGTACTGACCGCCGGGCTCGGCGATCAGCACCCGGCCGTTGTCCTCGGGCGGCTTCTGCTCGCCCACCCGCAGGTTGCCGCCCCAGTAGAGACGGGCCCAGCTGACCCGGGCACCCGCGGGCACGGCGAGCTCGGCGCGGCTGGAGTTGTACGTGTTGGGGTCGCTGTCCACGTCGACGTAGGCGATCGACGCGCCGTCGTTGACCGCCTCGGTGCCCTCCACGCCCCTCGCCGAGGAGTTGGCGGCGCGCACGATCCCACCGTGCTGCACCGCCTGGTGGCGCGCGGCGAAGGGGACACGGCTCGCCTCGCGCGGCTGGGGTGCGGCGGCGGAGGCGACCGGCAGCGCGGCGGACAGCGCCGCACACGACAGGGCGCACAACGCGCTGCGACGCACAGCAAGAACCGCTGAATTCCGCATACAGGTTCTCCGCTTTGATGAGAGAAGGAAGGGAAGACCCGTGAAGGCCGGGAGAGGGGAAGGTGTCGTCCGCACGAAATGGGTGAACGCGCGGCGGGCCCGGAAGCAACGTTCGGGAACGTTATAACCCCGGCGCGGGGCGATAGTACGCATTAGATGCCCGGAAACGCTAACTCCCGTATCCACGGGCCGGGTTCCTCGTTGAGCGTGTTGCGCCATTCCACGCCCAGTCCCTCCAATGGCCCTCCTATGGCCCAAAGATCGGTTGAACGTCACCCGTTCGGGAGAGCAACCGATGAAAAGCCGGGACGTTGTTGAGGGAGCCGGGCCGAACAGTCCGCGCAGTCCACGTTGAATTTCGATCGAGGAGCACCTCTCCATGTCCCGTATCGCCAAGGCCGTTGTCCTGACCGTGGGTGCCGCCGCCGCCGTCGCCGGTGCCGCCGGTGCCGCCGCCGCCGACTCGATCGCCGAGGGTGCGGCCGTGAAGTCCCCCGGCGTCGGTTCCGGCAACGTCGTCCAGGTCCCGGTCCACATCCCGGTCAACCTCTGCGGCAACACCGTCAGCGTCATCGGTGCGCTGAACCCGACCTTCGGCAACGCCTGCGTCAACGCCTGATCCGACACGCCTGGTCCGTCCTTCCGAAGCCGGTGCGCCCACTCCCGGAGTGGGCGCACCGGCTTTTTCCTTGCCGTCATGGGGCCGTTACTCGTTCGGCCGCACCCTCGTGCGCCGTCCGGTGCAACGGCGTACGCCCCCAGGAGGGCGGGTTCGACGGGAGGATTCACTCGAACGGGGGTGTGGCGCTCCGTAGTTCTACGGTTGCGGAGCGCTATACCCGCAGGCACGGTGAGAGAGCAGTTGTCCGACGCATAAGGAAAAGGAACACATATGCGTCCCCTGGCTACACGCCGCATCACCGCCCTGGCGATATCCGCCGTCATCACCCTCGGTACGGCGGGACCCGCCGTCGCCGGCGAACACCATCCGTCCACCGCGGCCGACCGAGCTGCCCGCGCGCCCCTGCCCGACGCCGCCGCCCTGCTGACCCAGGCCGAGGCGCTCAGCGGGCTCGGTTCGGTGACCACCCCCGTGACCGACCTCGTCAAGGCCGCGCTCAAGGCCGACGGGGGTCAGATCCCGGCGGCCGACGCCGAGGCCCTCAAGGCCGAGATCGCGGCAGCCGTCGAGCGGGCCGAGGGCACCGCCCCGGCCCCGCTGCCGGACACGCCCGCCACGCCGCCCGCCGCCGACCTCCCGGTCACGCCGCCCGCCGGCCTCCCGGTGACCCCGCCCGCGGCTGACCTCCCCGTGAAGCCGCCCGCGGGTCTGCCCGTCACGGCGGGCGCGAAGGCCGCGTGGGCCGGAAAGGCGGCGGCCCCGGCGGACGTCGTGGACGACGCCCTCGCCACCGTCGAGAAGGCCGTCGCCGCCCTGCTCGCCGCCGTCACCTCCGGCGACGCCGGCGGAGTCGTGCCGCAGGTCACGGCGACCCTGACCTCGCTGGTCGACCTGGCCGTCGCCACCGTCCTCGGCAGCGGTCTGCCCGCACCGGACCTGGCAGGGCTGCCCGCGCTGCCGGCGCTGCCGGTCACCCCGCCGGCGCTGCCGGTGGAGCCGCCCGAGCTGCCCGTCGCCCCGCCCCAGCTCCCCGTCGCCCCGCCGGCGGACGCACCGGTCGACGTGCCCGACCTGCCGGTCGGACTCCCGCTGCCGGTCCGGTAGTCACCCGTAGGTCCTGTACCGGCCCGGCACCCGCCGGGCCGGTACAGGCGTGCGATCGGCAAATAGCACCGGCCCGCATCGATCGGGTGCAGTGTCGAGAAATCCTTCCTCCCGGAGTTTCCGGGGAGCGCACCTCTCGTTACAGAAGCAGAACAAAGTACGGGATTCGCCCAAGAGCCCTGTGCTGTAAGTGACTTGAAGTACAGAGGAAGGATTCACCCCATGAAGCCCACCAAGGTCGCCGCGGTCGTCGCCGGTTCGCTGATGGCGCTGGGTGCCGCCGCGCCCGCCATGGCCACGGAGGCGCTGACCCCCACCAGCCTCAACGGTGGTCTCGAAGCGATCGCCGCCAATGGGCTGAAGTCGGATGTGCTGAGCAGCACCACGGAAGGCTCCCCGGTCAAGACCGTCACGGACACCGCGACCAAGCTGAACGACACCACCAAGGGCGCCCCGCTTCTCGGTGGCCTGCCGGTCCCCGGCGGTCTGCCGCTCGGCGGCTGACGCCACCTCAGCACACGGGCCCTCCGGGGCACTTGCGGCGCGTTCCGTACCGCCGTTTCCCACGGTCGGCTGATCGAATGATTTTCTGATCAGCTGCCGTGTGGCCCCCTCGCGCGGGGTGCGCCGACCCATACCCTCTGGCCATTCCCACGCGAACGTTGCGTGGGTCAGGCCGGTCGGAGCGAGGGGGGATCCTCGCCGGCCTCTCCCTTTATCCAGAGGAAGAGCGGTATGCGGTCCATCATCAGCAGGAAAGTACTCACCGCGGCGGCAGCGACCGGCATCCTGTCGCTGAGCGGCGGATTCGCCCTGGCCGCGAACTCCTATGCCGGTACGGGCGACGGTCCCGGCCCCGTCGGCGGCGGGCACGTCCAGGCCCCCCTGCCGGCGGACGTCTGCGGCAGGACCATGGATCTGGGCGGATACGTGGCCGCGGCCGTCGGTGACCTCTGCGCCCAGGCGGAGGGGCCCGGCGGCTACGGGGACGAGCCGGGTGAACCCACCCACCCGCCGACGAAGCCCCCCACGAAGCCCCCCACGAAGCCGCCGACGCACCCGCCGACGAAGCCGCCGACCACGCCTCCGACGAAGCCGCCGACGACTCCGCCCACGAAGCCGCCGACGACCCCTCCGACGAAGCCGCCGACGACTCCGCC
>NZ_JBEOXR010000010.1:0-152371 GCF_040296665.1 Streptomyces sp. NPDC002057 | reverse complement strand
CACGAAGCCGCCGACCACGCCTCCGACGAAGCCGCCGACGACTCCGCCCACGAAGCCGCCGACGACCCCTCCGACGAAGCCGCCGACGACTCCGCCCACGAAGCCGCCGACCACGCCTCCGACGAAGCCGCCGACGACTCCCCCGACGAAGCCGCCGACGACCCCTCCCACGACGTCGCCGACCGCCTCGCCCAGTACCCCGCCCCAGCTTCCCGAGACGGGTGGTGACCCCGCGCTCATGGGCGCGGCCGCGATCAGTGCCGCGCTGATCATCGGCGGTGTCGTCGTCCACCTCCGCGGTGGCCGCATCGCCCGCCGCCACTGACGGCGTCGTCGCACGGAGCGTCAACCGAGGCCCCCACCGTCACCGGTGGGGGCCTCGCGCGTTGCTGCACACGGGGGAGTTCCGCCACGTTCCCCCGAAGGTCTCGTTGTCAGAACATGACTCTGCGCTCTCACGCCGGCATGGGGCTTCTCATGACCGCGTTCGCCTCCGCCGCCCTGGCCGCCCCGGCCTCGGCCGTCGAGGCGCCGGTGATCGTCCCGCTCCAGGGACTCGAGCCGGTACTCCCGATGGACGCCCCCGAGGTGGCCACCGGTGTTCCCGTCCCGATGCCCGGCGCGCCCACCGGATTCCAGAAGGGCCTGGGCTCGCTGCCCGACGTCGCCCTGCCCAGCGTGCCGTTCACCGGCACCCTCCCGAAGACGGTGGTGGACGCTCCGCTGCCCGAGGTCCTGAGGGGCAGCGAGCCCGGCCGGGCCCTCTTCGCGACGCCGCACTCGGAGATGGCGGCGGCGACCCCGGGCGCCGTCCTCGGCAACCCGGTGGTCGCACCGGAGGGGAACGGCCTCGACGGTCTTCCGGACCTCGCTGCGCCCCGTGTCGGGCTGCTGCCCCCGATGGTGAGCGGCGCCCTGGACTCCCAGCTCGGCGTCGCGCCCGAAGCGCGCTGACCCGTCCCCCGTTCGTTCTTCTGTGCGGGTGGCGACCGGTCGGGTGAAGACACGATTCTTCCCCGCCACCCTAAGGGTTTTCGCTCGTTGCAGAAGAAGGCTTGTCGCATGGCCGCGGCCCGCGGACCGAGGCCGTCCCGTCGTATCCGGCGGCGGACTCCCTCGGCCCGCGGGCCATTTTCCGGTTTTCCCTCTTCCCTTTCGGCCCAATGACCGTGACCCGCCCCGGTGACCGGCGTTGAACCGCAAAGACGGCCGTGATTCCTGCGGTCGCTTTCCACGTCCAAGGAGTTCTTGATGTCTCGCATCGCGAAGGCTGCCGCTGTTCTCGCCGGCACGGGTGCCGTTGCCCTCAGCGGAGCCGGCCTGGCCGTCGCCGACTCGGGCGCCGAGGCCGTCGCCGCCCACTCGCCCGGTGTCGCCTCCGGCAACGTCGTCCAGGTCCCGGTCCACGTCCCGGTCAACGTCTGCGGCAACACCGTCAGCGTGATCGGCCTGCTGAACCCGGCCTTCGGCAACACCTGCGCCAACGTCGACGGTGGCCACGACAAGGGTGACGGCGGCTACGGCGGCTGATCCCCCCTCGTACCGTCACGTGTCCCCCCGACCCACCGGGCCGGGGGGACACGTGTGTGCGGTGACGTGGGCGCGGGGAGCTCAGGCGTACCGGTAGATCCGGCTGTGGTCGAACATCGACGCCGGGGTCGCTCCCCAGGGCGCCATCGGCTCGTTCCGGGAGACGACCTTCCTGTACTGCCCGTCCCCGAGCGGCGGCGGTTCCGCCGGCAGGTAGGCGGCCCCCGGGTTGCGCGCCTGCCAGCGCGACCAGACCAGGTCGACGAAGGAGTGGTGCAGCCAGAACACCGGGTCGTTCACGGAACCGCCGCCGAGCATCAGGCCGCCGACCCAGCGGTGCACCCGGTTGTGGACGCGGAACCGTTCGTTGCCCCGGCCCGGCGCCCAGCCCTCCAGGCCGTTGCGGAAGCCGGCGGTGCTCGTCGAGTTCCAGGGCGCCACGTCGTACGTCCGCTCCCGCATGACCGCGTCGAGCTGGGCCGCCGTCGGGAGGGCGATCGGGTCGTGCGGGCGGCCCAAGTCCCTTGTCAGGAAGCGTCCTTCGGTCATCGACTGGGTGATCGTCCACCGTCCGGAGGAGTGGGCGAAGGGGCCGGTCATCACCTGGAGGTCGGTCCGGCGCCCGTTGCCGCCCATGAAGTCCTCGCCCCAGAGCGAGGAGGCCGGGGAGTTGTCGCGGGTCCAGTCCCAGTACGGCACGGACACCGTCGGGTCGATCCGGCGCAGGGCCGTCTCGAACTCCAGCAGGAACCGGCGGTGCCAGGGCAGGAAGCTCGGCGTCATGTGGGCGACCCGGAGCCTGCCCTCCCCGTCGGCCGTGTAGTGGTCGATGTGGGTGCGGACGAAGCGGTCGTACGCGCCGGTCCGCTTGAGCGCCAGGACGGCGGCGACGAACTTGCGGCGCTCGGCGCCGGTCAGGTCGCGCTGGTTCTTACGCGTGTACACCACGCGGGCTCCCTCCCGTCGGGTCGGTGTGGACGCCGTGGGCGCCGGCGAGCGGGGAGAGTCGGGCGGCGCCCAGCTCGTCCACGGCCGCGCGGGTGGCCGCCAGCGGCGTCGGCCAGGACTCGTAGTGGTCGATCGGGGTGACGTAGCCGCCGTCGGCGCAGCGCATCAGATGCAGCGGCCGGCCGTCGACCAGGGCCGTCGGCCGGCCCTCGGCGCCCGAGAGGCCGAGGATGCGGCGGCCCCGGTACATCTCGTCGAAGGCGTGCGGGTCGACCGGTTCCTCCGAGGGCGCCCCGGTGGCCGGGCGGGCCGTGATGCGGCCGAGCGCGCCTCCCGTGAAAGCGGTGACGGCCAGAGCGAAGAGGGACCGCAGGGCGACGCGGCGCGGGACGATCATGCGTGATCTCCTCGGGGTCGGCTGGGGGTCCCCCGCCGCAGGCTGGGGGAGCCCTCAGGGCACAACGATGAAACCCCGGGTTCGTTGCGCCGGAAATGCCAGCGGCGTGAATGTCGGCCGTTCGAGTGAAAACGGCGCGGGGAAAGGGTGGTTGGAGCATTAGCATCCGGATTCATGACCACTTCCAACGTCGTTTCCTCGGCGCGCAGCGCCTCTCCGCTGGGAACTCTCACGGTTATTCCGTGGTCCAGCGAGCCCTCCGCCGATTCGGCGGGCACGCCTTTCCTCATGGCGTACTCGCTCGGCGACGGCCGGGACGGGCCGGAGGCCGGTCAGCAGGCCATGCGGTCGGCCCTGGAGACCATGGGCCTCTCCGTCGGCGACCGGCTCTTCGACCTGGACAAGGACGCCGGGATCAACGCCTCCCTGCTCGTCGAGGGCGGCTCCGCCGTCCTCAGCCTGCCCTTCCTGAAGGTGCAGTGCCCGGTGCCCGACGAGTGGCAGGCGGCCGCCCGCGAGTCGGGGAAGGTCTACCTGATCTGCTCCCTGCGCCCCTGGCCCGAGGCGGTCCCCGGGCAGCCGGTGGACGAGGCGCGGCTGCGCGCCTTCGTCTCCGACGAGGAGATGCTCAAGGAGAGCGCCCACGTCCTGATGCCCGTCCGGCGTCTGCAGGGCTGAGCGGGAACGGGGTCGCGTCATGGCGACGGTGAATGTGCGGGGCGGGGTGCCGGGCCAGCGGCAGGAGGAGGAGTCCGCGCGGGAGACCGCGGGGGCGATCGGCGCGGGCCGGGCCTTCGCCTGGATGCTGATGGTCACCGGGGCGGCGGGCGTGCTGGCCGGCTGGGTGATCACGATCGACAAGTTCCACCTCCTGGAGGACCCCGGGTTCCAGCCCGGGTGCAGCCTGAACCCGGTCGTCTCCTGCGGCAGCATCATGAAGAGCGAGCAGGCGGCGGTCTTCGGCTTCCCCAACCCGATGCTCGGGCTCGTCACGTACGCCGTCGTCGTCGCCCTCGGTGCCGGGCTCCTCGCCGGGGCCCGCTACCGGGGGTGGCTGTGGCTCGGCCTCAACGCCGGGATGCTCTTCGGCGTCGGCTTCTGCACCTGGCTGATGTACCAGTCGCTGTACGAGATCAACGCGCTCTGCCTGTGGTGCTGCCTGGCCTGGACGGCCACGATCGTCATGTTCTGGTACGTCACCGCGCACAACGTCCGGCACGGGGTGATCCCCGCCCCGGCGGGGCTGCGGACCTTCTTCGGCGAGTTCGCCTTCGCCCCGCCCGTCCTGCACATCGGGATCATCGGGATGCTGATCCTGACCCGCTGGTGGGACTTCTGGACGAGCTGACGTGACCTCCCTCCGCCGCCGGCCGCGGGCCGCACTCACCGTGCTGCTCGCGGCCGTTCTCGTGCTCCTGCTGCCGTACGACCGGCTCGCGCCCGGCGACCGGCACACCGGCACCCTCGCGGTGCCCGAACCGGAGCCGCTGCCCGGGGTCCCCTCGGGGTTCTTCACCGGCTCCGACGAGGCCGGGGTGCGCCGGATCGCCCAGGCGCAGGCCTGGCTCGGCGGGGAGACGCTGACCGTCGGGCACACCTATCTGCCCGGCGACCGCTGGTCCAACATCGAGGGCCATCCGGCGCTCTTCGGCCCCTGGGCGCGCTGGAAGGAGGCGCGGCCGGGGCGGCTCTTCGTGCTGAACGTGCCGATGATGGACCGCAGCGAGGCGGGTCTCGCGGACGCCGAGGTGCGGGCGGGGCTGCGGAGCGGCGCGGCGGGAGCCTTCGACCGGCACTTCCGGGTCCTGGGGGAGCGGCTCGTGGAGCACCGGCTCGGGGACGCGGTCCTGGTCCTGGGCTGGGAGATGAACGGCACCACGTACAGCCATCGGTGCGGACCGGACCCGGCGGCCTGGAAGGCGTACTGGCGCCGTGTGGTGGACGTGCTGCGGGGGGTGCCGGGGCAGCGGTTCCGCTTCGACTTCACCCCGAGCCGGGGGCGGGACGCCGTGGAGTGGCCGCGCTGCTACCCCGGGGACGACGTCGTCGACATCATCGGCCTCGACGCCTACGACCAGCCCGCGGGTGTCTCCTTCGAGGAGCAGGTGGGCGAGGAGTACGGGCTCGAACACCATGTGCGGTTCGCGGCGGCGCACGGCAAGCCGGTCTCGTACCCGGAGTGGGGGCTCTTCCGGAACGGTGACAACCCGGCGTACGTCCGGGGGATGCTCGACTGGTTCGCGGCGCACCGGCCGGTCTACCAGACGTTCACCGACTACTGCCCGCACGGAGTGTGGGCGTGTGCCGACAATCCGGAGTCGGCGCGGGTGGTCAGGAAGGCGCTGGGGGCGCCGGCCGGCCCCTGAGGGCCGGTCCGGGCGGGTCCGGCCGGAGGGGCCGGTCAGGAGTGCTGGTAGGCCACCAGCGAGATGCCGACGTAGTGGACGATGAAGGCGGCCAGCGTCAGCGAGTGGAAGACCTCGTGGAAGCCGAACCAGCGGGGTGACGGGTTCGGGCGCTTGATGCCGTAGATGACCCCGCCCGCGCTGTAGAGCAGTCCGCCGACGATGACGAGGACGAGGACGGCGATGCCGCCCGCGCGCATGAAGTCGGGCAGGAAGAAGACGGCCGCCCAGCCCATCGCGATGTAGCAGGGCGTGTACAGCCAGCGAGGGGCGCCGACCCAGAAGACCCGGAAGGCGATGCCCGCGGCCGCCGCCGCCCAGACCGCCCACATGAGCGGCTCGGAGGTCGAGTCGGGGAGCAGGAGCAGGGTGAGCGGGGTGTAGGTGCCCGCGATGATCAGGAAGATGTTGGCGTGGTCGAGGCGCCGGAGCACGGCCTCGCCGCGCGGGCCCCAGTTGCCGCGGTGGTAGAGCCCGCTGATGCCGAAGAGCAGGCAGGCGGTGAGGACGTAGATCCCGCAGGCGATGCGGGCCCGGGGGGTGTCGGCGAGTGCGACGAGGACGAGGCCCGCGACGATCACGGCGGGGAACATGCCCGCGTGGAGCCATCCTCTGAGCACCGGCTTCGTCGGCAGCGTCGGGAGTGACGGGAGCGACGAGGGACGCTCGATCGGGGGCAGTTCCGGCGTTGCTGCAGTCATGGCGGAATCGTACCTACGGGCCCGTAGGTCCCGGATGCGAGTGGCGATGCTCACGTGGGCGGACCCCTGGACATATGGGCGGAACCGTCGGATGATCAAATGAGTGCGGTCGGCACCGGATGAGCAGCTACGAAGCATCCGGGTCGCGGCCCCCACGGGGCACACACCTCAATACCCCTCTACAAGGAGCAATCGTGGCGCGCGACAACGCGGCTCCCCAGACCCTTCCGACCCAGCACCAGGAGCTCGTCTCCTGGGTGAACGAGATCGCCGAGATCACCCAGCCGGACGCCATCGTCTGGTGCGACGGCTCCGAGGCCGAGTACGAGCGCCTCTGCGAGGAGCTCGTCGCCAAGGGGACCTTCACCAAGCTCGACCCGGTGAAGCGTCCGAACTCGTACTACGCCGCCTCCGACCCGACGGACGTCGCGCGCGTCGAGGACCGGACCTTCATCTGCTCCGAGAAGGAGGAGGACGCGGGCCCGACCAACCACTGGAAGGCCCCGGCCGAGATGAAGGAGCTCTTCGCGGGCTCCGAGGGCATCTTCCGCGGCTCGATGCGTGGCCGCACCATGTACGTCGTGCCCTTCTGCATGGGCCCCGTCGGCTCCCCGCTCTCCGCCATCGGCGTCGAGATCACCGACTCCGCCTACGTCGCGGTCTCCATGCGCACCATGACCCGCATGGGACAGCCCGTCCTCGACGAGCTCGGCACCGACGGCTTCTTCGTCAAGGCCGTCCACACCCTCGGCGCCCCCCTGGAGGAGGGCCAGGAGGACGTGCCGTGGCCCTGCAACTCCACCAAGTACATCTCGCACTTCCCCGAGAGCCGCGAGATCTGGTCGTACGGCTCCGGCTACGGCGGCAACGCCCTGCTCGGCAAGAAGTGCTACGCGCTCCGCATCGCCTCCGTCATGGCGCGCGACGAGGGCTGGCTCGCCGAGCACATGCTGATCCTCAAGCTCACCCCGCCGCAGGGCGAGCCGAAGTACGTCGCCGCCGCGTTCCCCTCGGCCTGCGGCAAGACCAACCTGGCCATGCTGGAGCCCACGATCTCCGGCTGGACCGTCGAGACCATCGGCGACGACATCGCCTGGATGCGCTTCGGCGAGGACGGTCGCCTGTACGCGATCAACCCCGAGGCCGGCTTCTTCGGCGTCGCGCCCGGCACCGGCGAGCACACCAACGCCAACGCCATGAAGACCCTCTGGGGCAACTCCGTCTTCACCAACGTCGCCCTCACCGACGACAACGACGTGTGGTGGGAGGGGATGACCGAGACGGCCCCCGCGCACCTCACGGACTGGAAGGGCAACGACTGGACGCCGGAGTCCGGGACGCCGGCCGCCCACCCGAACGCCCGCTTCACCGTCCCGGCCGGGCAGTGCCCGACGATCGCCCCCGAGTGGGAGGACACCAAGGGCGTCCCGATCTCGGCGATCCTCTTCGGCGGGCGCCGCGCCTCCGCCGTCCCGCTGGTCACCGAGTCCTTCGACTGGAACCACGGCGTCTTCCTCGGCGCCAACGTCGCCTCCGAGAAGACCGCCGCCGCCGAGGGCAAGGTCGGCGAGCTGCGCCGCGACCCCTTCGCCATGCTGCCGTTCTGCGGCTACAACATGGGCGACTACATGGCCCACTGGGTCAAGGTCGGCGCGACCGCCGACGCGGCGAAGCTGCCGAAGATCTACTACGTGAACTGGTTCCGCAAGAACGAGGCCGGGAAGTTCGTCTGGCCCGGCTTCGGCGAGAACAGCCGCGTCCTGAAGTGGATCGTCGAGCGCCTGGAGGGCAGGGCCGAGGGCGTCGAGACCCCGATCGGCGTCCTGCCGACCCCGGAGTCCTTCGACACCGAGGGCCTGGACCTGCCGGCCGAGGACCTGGAGTTCCTCCTCAAGGTCGACCGTGACGTGTGGCGCGAGGAGGCCGCCCTCGTCCCCGACCACCTGAACACCTTCGGCGACCACACGCCGAAGGAGCTGTGGGACCAGTACCACGCGCTGGTCGAGCGCCTGGGCTGATCCCGCACCCGAGACTCGTGGTGGGTTGCCCCGAACTACCGCCCTGACCAGTGGGGTCACGACGGCCCATCACGACGCAACCGGCCCCCGGAGCCCCCTCAGGCTCCGGGGGCCGGCGCACGTCCGGAACCGGGCGGCCCGCCCGGGTCAGCCGCCGCGCTCCTCCACGTACCGCGTGTGGATCCGCTGCCGGATCGCCTCCGCCTCCCGCAGGGCGGTGGCGATCGCCGCCGCCTCCTCGTGCAGCGCGGCCAGCTGGCGTCCGAGATGGCTCTCCGGGTCCTCGGCGCCCGAGGTGAACCGCGACCACCACCGCGTCCGTACGAACGTGTCGACGGCCTCCGGAACGTCTTGCCGCACCGCGCGGGCCAGCACGTGCAGATGCTCCGGGTCGCTCACCCAGCCCGGTTCGAGCAGGGCCTCGACGAGGGTGTCGAGCCGGTCGAGGGCCTCACGCGCGGCGGGCGGCAGCTCCACCTCGGCGAGGTACGCCCGCAGGGTCGCGAAGTCGGCCCGCAGCGCGTCGAGCTGCTCGCCCGCGCCCGGGAACTCCGGGGTGTCCGGGCGCTCGGGCGGGGCGATCAGCGCCCCGGCCGCGTACAGGCCCGCGACCACCAGCGGCCAGAGGCCGCCCGCCGCCCCGGTGAGCGTGACGCCGACGCCGGCCAGACCGCAGACGCAGCCCGTCAGGTTCTTGCGGGACCCGGCGTACCCGAGGAGCCGGTCACTGATAGCCACGGATCTCCTCGAAGGCGCCGTCGAGCGAGCCCCGGGTGGCGTCGAAGAGCCTGCCGCCGGTCAGGTCGGCGATGTGGCCGAGCTCGCCGCGGTCGGAGTCCCCGAAGAGGATCGGGAAGACCGGGGTGCGCCGCTGCCCGGCGGGCAGGGAGCGGTAGAAGGCGTCGAAGGCGGAGGCCGGGTCGCCGTCGGTGTTCTCCCCGTCCGTCATGAGGACGACGGAGGTGAACGTGTCGCCGGGCGCCTTCCCGAGGAAGCGGTACGCCTCCTGGACGCTGGAGTAGATCGCGGTGCCGCCGGAGGCGGAGAGCCTCCCCGCGTCGGCCTTGATCGCGTCCAGCGCCGCCCTCGGCGAGGCCGGGTCGACGGTGTGCGTACGGACCTCGCCGCGCTTCACCGCGGAGCCGAACGGCATCAGCGTGACCTCCTCCCGGTCCCGGAAGTCACCGGTCAGCTCCGCCAGGGCCGCCTTGAGGCGCTCCAGCCGCTCGCCGCTCATGGAACCCGAGGTGTCGAGCACGTAGACCGTGCGGGACGGCCTGCGCAGGGTGTTGTCGTACGCGTCGAGCAGACCGTCCGCCACCGCCCGGCTGCCGGGGAACGGCAGCTCGCGCCGCTGGTCCCGGGCGAGCGCCGACGCCGGACGGACCCCGGCCACCACCGGCCTGCGCAGCGTCGACTCCGTGATGCGGCGCTGGACGTCGGGGGTGCGCAGGTACGTCGTCAGCCGGCCGGCCGCCTCCTTCGCCTCCGGGCGGGCGGAGGTCAGCAGGGTCAGCGGATAGTCGGCGGTGACGACGCCGTCGGTCGGCCGGATCACGGTCAGCTCGCCCGACCGGAACGAGGACAGCAGCACCGACTCGTAGTTGACCAGGGCGTCGACGTCGTCGCGACGGCCGTAGGCGGTGGCCAGCCAGCCGGAGGAGCCCGAGGTCAGCTTCTGGCCGGTGAAGAACTCCTTGAGCTTCGGGGTGGCCCGGCGTACGTCCGCCTCGGTGAGCGCGGCCTGGGCGCCGGAGAGCCCCGAGGCCACCGAGACGAGGGCGGAGAAACCGGAGTTGGAGCGCACCGGATCCGTCATGCCGTACGTCAGCCTCCCGTCGGCGACCGCCCGGTGCAGCTGCGACCAGGTGACCTTCGCCGGGTCCCAGCCGAGCCGGGCGACGGCCGCCGGCCGCACCCCGAGGGCGACCGGCGAGACCATCACCGGCGTCTCGCCGGTGATCCTCTTCGCGGTGTCGGGGCGGAGCCGCAGGTAGTCGTTGGAGGAGAGCCAGACCGCGTCGTACGCCTGCTCCGCCGCGCCGGACGCGATCTGCTCGACGGCGTCCAGGGTCCCCGTGTAGGTGAGGCGGACGTCGACGCCGGTCGCCGTCCGGGCCGACCGCAGGACGGGCTCCATGTCGGAGAGTTCGGAGGAGGCCAGGACGCGGAGGGTGCCGGGCGTGAGCGCCTGGCCCTTCCCGTCGTCGGGCCCGGTCCGGTCGCCGGCCCCGCAGGAGCCGCCGGTGGCGGTGACGAGCAGGGCGAGCGCGAGCCCGGCCAGCGTCCGGGTGAGGGCGCGGTGCTTCCGGGCGGCGCCGGGCGCCCCGGGGGTGGTCCTCATGCCGGGCCACCGCCTTCCGGGGCTCCGGCGCGACGGCCGCGGGCCAGGTGGGCGCTCGCCTCCTGGAGTTCGGCGGTCAGCGACTCGACGGTCGCGGCCATCGACTCCGTCGCCCGCGCCTTGTACGTGTCGATGGCGTCGAGCGTCCGGTAGATCTGCTGGAAGGCCGTGCGGAGCGTCTCCGTGCCCACCGCCGGGTCGGCCGCGATCCGCTGGATCTCGCCCGCCTGGGTGGCGAGCATCTCGGCGTTGCCGCGGATCAGGTCCTCGGTCGTCGAGCGCAACACGTCGACCTGCTCGGCGACCTTCCCCTGGTGCTCCAGCGCCGAAGCGAGCATCACCGCGATCCGCAGCGCCGACAGGGTCGTCGTCGCGGCCCGCTCCACACCCTTGATCAGCTCGTCGTTGTTCCGCCGGACCACGTCCATAGCCAGGTACCCCTGCGCGCAGACGGCGAGTTGGGTCAGCAGGTCCTGGTGCTTCTGCCGGACCGGGAAGAGGAGGTCGGCGCGGAGCGCGTCCGCCTGCGCCGGGTCGGGCGTGGTGGCGACGCGCCGCTCCACGGCCGCGTCGAGGGCGTCGGTGAGCACCGCGTACTCCTGGAGCTTGCCCATGGTCTCCCAGAGCTGGGCCCGCTCGGTCAGCAACGCGGCGTTGTCGCGGCGCAGTTCGTCCTGGCCGCCGCGCAGCGCGCCGACGATCCGGTTCAGGGTGGTCTGCGAGGAGGCGTACCTGGCCACGTGGTCGCGGAGCCTGTTGCCGCCGGGGAGCTTCGAGAGCAGCCCCTTGAGGCCCCTGCCGGGGGTGTCCCGGGGGTCCAGGTCCTCGACGGTGCGCCGGAGCTCGACGAGGGAGGAGCCGACCCGGGACCGGGCGTCGCCGCCGGGGGCGCCGGAGCCGAGCGAGCGCACCGTACGGTCGAGCATGCGGTTCGACTGCCGGGCCGCGGAGCGCATCTCGCCCGCGCCCAGGCCCGCGATCTCGTCGACGCGGCCGGCGAACTCGGGGGAGCGCGGGTCGAGTCCCTCGATCGAGCCCACGTACGCGGCGGCCCGGCGGGACATCTCCGTACGGGTCGCCTCGTCCAGCGGCACCAGGCCGGAGGCCTGCTCGGCACGGACCGCAGGAACGGGCTCGGGCGGGGTGAGGACGAGCGGTGTGTCGTGCTCGGGCGGTGTCAGGGCCATCGTCCTTCTCGGATCGGCGGGCGGTGTCATGCGGTGTCCCCCTGGTCGCGGGCCCGCAGGGCCATCTCGTGCAGCACCTCGCTGGTGGGCACGGGCGCCTGGCGGACTCCGGTCAGCGTCTGGTTGAGGTACTCGGTGTGCGGGTCGGTCGCCGCGTCGAACTCGCTCGCCGCGCCCTGCGGCCGGAAGCCGTGCCGGACCGCGAGCTTGCGCAGCCCGGGATCGGTGGCGAGGAGTTCGCCCAGGGTCCGGCCGTTCTCGGTGAGCGGTACGAGGGTGTGGTCGCTGTTGACCGTGGTGTCCGGGTAGAGGACGACGAGGTCGCCCATCGGGCGCCCGGCGAGCAGCTGGGCGGCGACCTGGGACTCGTACACGAGGACGAGCGGGTTCCCGACGCCGCTGACGAAGTCCCGGAAGGGGGCGTCGGAGCCGGACTGCTGGGCGCCCTGGACCTGGACCAGCTTGCGCAGGAGCGGGGCCGTACGGCTGATGGCCGCCCTGTCGCCCGCGACCCGGCCGCCGTCGGCGACGTAGCTCGCGGCGGCGAGGTACAGGGCGCCGGAGTTGGAGGCGACCGGGTCGGTGGAGGTGATGAAGAGGGTGCCGCTCAGCTCGGCGTGGCCGGCGGCCCCCTTGAGCTGCTGCCAGGTCCGGTCGGCGCGGGCCGCCGCGAGATAGGCGTCCATCCGCAGGGTGCCGCTGGTCCCGCGCGCGCCCAGGGTCACGAGGCCGTTCCCGGCGAGGACCCGGGCGGCGGTGCTGTGCGCGACGACGACGAGCGGCGAGTAGAAGGGGCGCAGCGGGGCGCTCGCCGCCCGGCCGCCGGCCTTCGCGCGGAGCTCGTCGGCGGGCCCCTTGGAGGACGGGAAGGCGAAGTCGTACCCGTCGAGGGGCAGTTCGTCCATGTCCCAGGACCCGGAGGTCTCGGTGCGCACGGTGAGGCCCTTCGCGGCCAGCGCCTTCACCACGTGGGGGTCGGCGAAGAACTCCGCCTTCTCCGACCCGATGACTCCTCGCACGGTCTTCGTCGCCGTGCCCGTGTCCTTGTCGCCGCCCGTCACGAGGACGGCGGCCACGCCGCCGAGGAGCAGGACGGCCAGGACGATTCCCAGGATGCGTCTCACGCGGGCAGCGTGCTCGCGGAAACCCACATTCCAGGGGGAGTTGGGTGGACGAGGCGTGAAGGGGCGATCCCGGTACCGAACCGGAGGGCGGAGTACCGTATCCCCGGGCCCAGGGGGTGGGGCGCCGAGCCGGTGGGCCCGGCGGCGGGTGGGTGGCGCCCGGTCCGCGCGGTTCGTGCCGCGCGGACCGGGGCCGTCAGGGGGTGCCGGCCGCGGCCAGGGTGGGTTCCCCGGCCAGCGCCGCGGTGTGCGCGTCCATCCGCTGGGCGGCGAGGATCGCGGCGGCCGTGTCGGCCCGGGAGGCGGCGACGACCAGGGCGCGGCCCGCGAGGGCGTGGGCCCTGTGGTGCAGGTCCCGCGCGGACGAGCCGCTCAGACCGGCGTGCCGCGCGGGCGGTGCGCCGCGCAGCCGCGCCACCTGCCGGGCGATCCGCTCGCCGGCCTCGGTGTCGCCGAGCTCGTCGGTGACGGCGAGCAGGGCGGAGAGGTGGCCGGCGAGCTGGATGTCCAGCTCTTCCTCGCGGGAGAGGTGCGGGTACGTGTCGTGGGCGTCGTCGGCCGTCCGGTGGACCGACTTGGTGCGGATCGGTTCGTACATGGGACAGCCTCCTGAGTGCTCTGGAGCCATCCTAGCTTAGATTCAGTCTAAAGTTGAGTCCGGTCCGGAGAGATCGCTCAGGGCTGGCTGTAGCCGTCCAGGAAGCGGCCGATCCGGGTCACCGCGTCGGCCAGGTCCGCCGCCGCCGGCAGCGTGACGATCCGGAAGTGATCGGGCTCGTGCCAGTTGAACCCCGTCCCGTGCACCACCATGATCTTCTCGGCCCGCAGCAGGTCGAGGACCATCTGCCGGTCGTCCTTGATCTTGTACACGTTCGGGTCGAGGCGCGGGAACAGGTACAGCGCGCCCTTCGGCTTCACGCACGTCACGCCCGGGATCTGGGTCAGCAGCTCGTACGCCGTGTCCCGCTGCTCCAGGAGCCGCCCGCCCGGCAGCACCAGGTCCTCGATCGACTGCCGGCCCTGGAGCGCGGCGGCCACCGCGTGCTGCGCCGGCATGTTCGCGCAGAGGCGCATGTTCGCGAGGATCGTCAGGCCCTCGATGTACGAGGTCGCGTGGTGCTTCGGGCCGCAGACCGCGAGCCAGCCGGAGCGGAAGCCGGCCACCCGGTAGTTCTTGCTCATCCCGTTGAAGGTGAGGCAGAGGAGGTCCGGGGCGATGGCGGCGGTCGGGGTGTGCGTCGTGCCGTCGTAGAGGATCTTGTCGTAGATCTCGTCCGAGCAGACGACCAGACCGTGACGCCGGGCGATCTCCGTCAGGGAGCGCAGCATCTCGTCGTCGTAGACCGCGCCCGTCGGATTGTTCGGGTTGATGATCACGATCGCCTTGGTGCGGTCGGTGATCTTCCGCTCGATGTCCGCGAGGTCCGGCATCCAGTCCGCCTGCTCGTCGCAGCGGTAGTGCACGGCCGTACCGCCCGCGAGCGAGACCGACGCCGTCCACAGCGGATAGTCCGGAGCCGGCACGAGGACCTCGTCGCCGTCGTCGAGCAGCGCCTGCATCGACATCTGGATCAGCTCCGAGACGCCGTTGCCGAGGTAGATGTCCTCGACGGAGAGCGGGATGCCCTTGGTCTCGTAGTGGCTCATCACCGCGCGGCGGGCCGCGAGCAGCCCCTTCGCGTCGCCGTAGCCGTGCGCCTCGGAGAGGTTGCGCAGCACGTCTTCCAGGATGGCGGGCGGACACTCGAAGCCGAAGGCGGCCGGGTTGCCCGTGTTGAGCTTGAGGATGCGATGACCCGCGGCCTCAAGCCGCATCGCCTCTTCGAGCACCGGACCCCGGATTTCGTAACAGACGTTGGCGAGCTTCGTGGACTGGATCACCTGCATGACGAGAGCTTACGGCCGGGTCGGCCGGGACGCCTCGTGTTTTGGGACACGTCGGACAGGGGGACGGGCCCCCGGCGGGCCCGGCCGCGGAACGCGCCCGCGGTCCCGACCGTGGAATACCCGGGGTCCCGACCGTGGGACACCCGCGTCCCGACCGTGGAATAGGGGTCCCCGGCCCGGCGGGATAGGTTGGCCCGTCATGTGGGATTTCCGTGCTTCCGGATGCCGCCGGCTGGGTGCGGCCGGCTCGCTCGCCGTCGCCGTGGGCGGGTGGGCCGCCGGGACGCTGCCGGTACGCGGCGGCTGGGGCCTGTGGGAGCCGCGCGGCTCCGCGCTCACCGTGGCCGGCGCCCTCCTCGCGTACCTCGGCCTGACCCTGCTCGTCGCCGCCTGGTGGCGGTACGGCGTCCTCCTCGCCCGAGGCGTGCGCGACGGGGTGCTCACCACCCTCGCCTGGTGGACCGCGCCGCTGCTCCTCGCCCCGCCCCTCTACAGCGCCGACGTCTACAGCTACATCGCGCAGGGCGCCATGGTCCTCGAAGGGCACGACGTCTACGGCGGCGGACCCGCCGTCCTGGGCCCCGACGAGCTCGGACGGGACGCGGCCGCCAGCGTCGGCGGCCACTGGACCGACACCCCCGCGCCGTACGGACCGGTCTTCCTCGTCCTCGCCCAGCTGGTCGTCAAGGCGACCGGCGGCGAGATCGTCCCCGCCGTGCTCGGCATGCGGGTCCTCGCGGTCGGCGCGCTCGCGCTGATCGTCTGGGCCGTACGGGGGCTCGGCGGCGGGCCCGGCGGCCGTGACGGGGCGCTCTGGCTGGCCGCCCTCAACCCCCTGCTGCTCATCCACGTCGTCGGCGGCATGCACAACGACGGCCTGATGATCGGCCTCATGCTCGGCGGGGTGCTGCTCGCCGTGCGCGGACGCTGGGTGCTCGGAAGCGTCCTCGTCGGCCTCGCCATGATGGTCAAGTCGCCGGCGGTGGTCGCGCTGCTCTTCATCGGCGTGATGATCGCCCGGCGTGACGGGGGCGCACGGGGGGTGGCCAAGGGCCTCGTGCTGCCCGGCGCCGTCGCGGGCGCGGTGGCCGCGGGGGCGACGGTCCTCGCCGGGACCGGCTTCGGGTGGGTCCGGACGCAGAGCGTCGCCGGGACGATCCACACGGCGCTCTCCGTGAGCAGTGATCTCGGGCTCGGGCTCGGGCTGCTGTTCGGGGACGACCCCGACCCCGTGAAGGGCGTCGTGCAGCAGCTGGGCCTGCTCGTCGCCGTCGTCGTCATCCTCGCGCTGGCATGGCGGGCCTGGCGGGGGCGGCTCGATCCCGTCCTCGGCCTCGGGCTCTCCCTGGTCGCCCTCGTCGCGCTCTCGCCGATGGTGCAGCCCTGGTACCTGCTGTGGGGGACGGCCGTCGTCGCGGCGGCCGCCTGGCGCAGCCGGGCCGGGCAGGTCCTGATGGTGCTGTCGGCGGCGCTGGTGTACGAGACGGCGCCCTCGGGCCGGACGCCCTGGTACGGGTTCGTGGTCGCGGGGGTCGTGGCGGCGCTGGGCCTCTGGTGGATGAGACGCGAGTCCTGGGGCGCGGCGGAGACGGCGCCCGTCGCCCTAGGCGGCGCGGCGGATCGAACGGCCCGCTAGGGCGTCGGTGCGCCGGCCGTCCTCCATGACGAACCGGCCGTCGACCAGGACGTGCGGGATGCCCGTCGGGAGGGCGCGGGGGTTCGCGTACGTCGAGCCCGCCGCCACCGTCTCCGGGTCGAAGAGGACCAGGTCCGCCACGTACCCCTCGCGCACCTCGCCCCGGTCGCGGAGGCGCAGGCGGGCCGCCGGGCGGGAGGTCAGGTGGGCCACGCACTCCTCCAGGGAGAGGACGCCGAGCTCGCGCACGTACCGGCCCAGGTACTGCGGGAACGTGCCGTACGCGCGGGGGTGCGGCTTCGTGCCCTGGAGGATGCCGTCCGAACCGCCCGTGTGCACCCGGTGCCGCATGATCGTCCGGACGTTCTCCTCGTGGCCCACGTGCTGGAGGATCGTCGTGCCGAGCCGGTCCTCCAGGAGGAGCCGGCGGGCCGTGGTCCAGCCGTCCACGCGGCGGCCCACGAACTCCGCGAGGGCCGGCTCCGACACCCCCGAGATCTCGATGGTGTCCCACTCGACCGGCACCCCGTGGCAGCCGTCCGAGCCGATCACCTCCAGGTGGTGGCGGATGCGCTCGGCCGTCTCGTCGTCCCTGAGCCGCGCGAGCACCGCCTCCGGGCCGCCCTCGCCCGCCCAGCTCGGCAGCACGGCGACCAGCGTCGTACAGCCGGGCGTGTAGGGGTACGTGTCGAGGCTGATGTCCGCGCCCGCGTCGAGGGCCCCGTCGAGGAGGGCGAGGAGCTCGGGCGCCCGGCCCTCGTTCACGCCGAAGTTCATGGTGGCGTGGGCGAGGTGGAGGGCGCAGCCCGCGTCGCGGGTGAGCCGCACCATCTCCTCGTACGCCTCGAGGGCTCCCGCCCCGTACGAGCGGTGGTGCGGGCAGTAGTAGCCGCCGTACTCCGCCACGACCCGGCAGAGTTCCGTGAGCTCGGAGTCGGGCGCGTACATCCCCGGGGTGTAGGTCAGCCCGGAGGACATCCCGACCGCGCCCTCCCGCAGGCCGTCCGCGACGAGCCGGCGCATCCGGTTCAGCTCGGCCTCGGTGGCGGGGCGGTCCTCCCACCCCACGGCGTGCATGCGGACCGTGCCCTGCGGGACGAGATAGGCGGCGTTGACGGCGATGCCCCGGCCGTCGTGCCCCCGGTCCAGGCGGTCCAGGTACTCGCCGACCGTGCGCCAGTCGAAGTCGATGTCGTCGCCGTACCCGTTCCAGCCGGTGATCGCCCGCCGGACCTCCGCGAGCGTGCGGTCGTCGACCGGGGCGTACGACAGACCGTCCTGCCCGAGCACTTCGAGCGTCACGCCCTGCGCGGCCTTCGCGCTGTGGTCCGGGTCGCGGAGCAGCGCGAGGTCGCTGTGGGCGTGCATGTCGACGAAGCCGGGGGAGAGGACGAGCCCCCCGGCGTCCACGACGCGCCGGGCGCTCGGGCGCTGACAGCCGGCCGCCGCGCCCTCCTTGACGATCGCCGCGATCCGGCCGCCGTCGACCGCGACGTCGGCGCGGTAGGAGGGGGCGCCGGTGCCGTCGACGACCTCCGCGTCGCGGAAGACGAGGTCCATGGGGGCTCCTTCGGAAGGATCGGGGATCGGGGGATCGGGGGATCGGGGCATCGGGGCGAGGCCGCTGTGACCGGGGCGGCCGGGTGGCTGGGGTGACGGGTGGCCGGGCGACCGGGACGACCCGGGCGATCGGGGCGACCGGGGCGACCGGGGCGACCGGGGCGACCGCGTCGATCTAGAAGAAGGTGCGGATGTAGTCGACCACCGTGCCGTCCGCCTCGACCAGCGGGATCAGCTGCCACTTGTCGAAGGACGTGCACGGGTGGGACAGGCCCGTGCCCAGCCAGTCGCCGACCTCAAGATCGGCGCCCGCCTCCGTCCGCACCCAGGCGTGCTGGTCGGAGAGACCGGTGACGGTGATGCCCTCGGCGGGGCGGATCTCGCCGGTGCGGCCGTCGCGGACCACCTGCGCCTCGGGCAGGTGCAGGTCGTAGGCGGCGTCGCGCTTGCCCGCGTTGGTGAAGGCCTGCTCGGGGGTGGGGCGGGAGACGACCTGCGACCAGAGGCGGAACGCGGGCTCCAGGGCGCCCTCCTCGGGCACCCGGTTGAAGGGGGTCAGCTTCCGGTAGTGGCCGTCGTCGTGCGACACGTACGCCCCGGAGCGCAGCAGCTTCAGCACGGGCCGGGAGAGGGCCGGGAGTTCGGCGAAGACCTCGGCGACCGTGTCGAACCAGGCGCTGCCGCCCGCGCTGACGACGATCTCGTCCGTCTCCGCGAACCGGCTGGCCTTGTCCCACTCGGCGGCGAGCCCCGTGAGGCGGCGCAGCCAGGCCCGTACCCGCTCGCTGTCGGCCCCCGGCACCTCGCCCTCGTACCCGGCGACGCCGACGAGCCGGAGCGTGGTGGTGGCGGCGACCGCGTCGGCGACGGCCGCGCACCCGTCCTCCGTACGGACTCCGGTACGGGCCCCCTCGCCGGCGCCCAGTTCCACGACGACGTCCACGGCGCGGGCCGCTCCGGCGGCGCGCAGGGCCTCGTCCATCAGCTCCACGCCCCGGACCGAGTCGACGTAGCAGACGAAGCGGAAGCCGGGGTCGGCGTCGAGTTCGGCGGCGAGCCAGCGCAGGGCGGCGGTGTCGACGAGTTCGTTGGCGAGGAAGATCCGGGCGATGCCGTGGGCCCGGTAGACGCGGGCCTGGTGGGGCACGGCCGCGGTGATGCCCCAGGCGCCGTGCGCCAGCTGCCGGTCGAACAGCTGGGGGGCCATGGAGGTCTTGCCGTGCGGGGCGAACGCAAGGCCGTGGCGCTCCGCGTACGTCTCCAGGAGGCGGAGGTTGTGCTCGACGGACTCGGCGGAGAGGGCGAGGACGGGGGTGGTGAACCCGCCGGTGAAGAGGTTGCGCCGCTGGGCCGCGAGCTCACCGACGGTCAGGCCCTCGGCGTCCGGGGGCAGGGCCTTGAAGCGGTGGTCGACGCGCTCGTTCGCCAGGTCGGGCATGAGGCCTCCTCATCGAAGCGTTGCGGAGTGTGCAACAGCCATTGCGTATGTCGCTCAATGCTGTCTAGCATCCGGGCCAAGGCCGGGTCAATGGACCCCGCGAGAGTCGCAAGGGAGCGCGAGAGTGGCCGGAGAACCGCCTGTGGATGTCGTGTGCCTCGGCGAGTCCATGGTCACCTTCCTTCCCTCCCGACCGGGTCGCCTCGCCGACGTACCGGCCTTCGAGCGCGCGATCGGCGGCGCCGAGTCCAACGTCGCCTGCGCCCTGGCCGCCGCGGGGCACCGGACCCGCTGGGTCGGCCGGGTCGGCGAGGACGGGTTCGGCGACCACCTCGTCGAGACCATCGGCGGCTACGGCGTCGACGTCACCGCCGTGGACCGCGACCCGCGCCGGCCGACCGGGGTCTACTTCCGCACCGCCGCCGACCGGGCCACCGACGCCCACGAGGTCGTCTACTACCGCGCCGGGTCCGCGGCCTCCGCGATGTCACCCGCGACCGTGCCGTACGAGACCCTCTCCGACGCCCGCGTCCTCCACCTCACCGGCATCACCGCGGCCCTCTCCGACGACTGCCTCGCCCTGATGCGCGCCCTCACGGCACCCAGGGACGACCGCCCCCTCGTCTCCTTCGACGTCAACTGCCGCCCCGGCCTGTGGCGCGACGGCCCCGCCACCGCGGGCCCCGTCCTCCTGGAACTCGCCCGCGGCGCCGACCTCGTCTTCGTCGGCGCCGACGAGGCGGAGCAGGCCTGGGGCCTCACCGGGCCGGCCGCGATCCGCGCGGCGCTCCCCGAGCCGGCGGTCCTCGTGGTGAAGGGGGGCGCGGACGGCGCGACGGTCTACGAACGCACCGGGGCCGGGGGCGGAATGGGTGGCCCTGCCGGTGCCGGTACGAGCGCGCGTACGGACGCCGGTGACGACTCCGTCGTGTACGTGCCCGCCCCCCGCGTCGACGTCGTCGCCGCGGTCGGGGCCGGAGACGCCTTCGCCGCCGGATTCCTCTCCGCCACCCTCCGCGGGCTCGACGCCACCGCCCGCCTCCGGCACGGCCACCTCCTGGCCGCCGCCGCCCTCACCGTCCCCGGCGACCTGGCCACGCCGCCCCGCCGCGCCCACGCCGACCGGCTCGCCGCCCTCGACCCGACCGCCTGGGGCACACTTCAGCTCGGCCCCGGCTGGACGGGGGACGACCAGGAGGGACGTACACCATGAGCCAGACCGTCGACCGGGCGCTCAGCATCCTGCCCTTGCTCGCGCAGGGTCCCGCCGACCTCGGGCAGGTCGCCGACCGACTCGGCGTCCACAAGTCCACCGCCCTCCGGCTGTTGCGCACCCTGCACGAGCACGGCCTCGTCTACCGCCAGCAGGACCAGCGCTACCGCCTCGGCGCCCGGCTCTTCGCCCTCGCCCAGGAAGCGGTCGAGAACCTCGACATCCGCGAGATCGCGCACCCCCACCTCGCCGCGCTCAACGAACGCATCGGGCACACGATCCACCTCGCCGTGCACGAGGAGGGCGAGGTCCTCTACATCGACAAGGTCGAGAGCCGCTACCCGGTCCGCATGTACTCGCGCATCGGCAAGCCCGTCGCGATCACCGTCGCCGCCGTCGCCAAGCTCCTCCTCGCCGACCTGCCCGAGCCCGAGCGCCGCGCCATCGCCGCCAAGCTCGACTACCCCCCGTACACGCCCCGTTCGACCCCGAACGCCGCCGCCTTCCTCAAGGAGCTGGCGACCGTACGCGAACAGGGGTGGGCCACCGACCTCGGCGGCCACGAGGAGTCCATCAACTGCGTCGGCGCCCCGATCCGCGGCGCCGACGGGCGCGTCGTCGCCGCGATGTCGGTCTCGGCGCCCAACGTGGTCGTCACGGCCGAGGAACTCCTCACCCTCCTCCCGCAGGTGCGCCGCACCGCGGACGCCATCAGCCGGGAGTACTCCGGCACCTCCCCGAACAAGGACAGCGCATGACCGAGAAGATCGCCCTCACCCCCGCCACCCACACCACCCCGCCCGCGAAGTTCTCGCACGGCGTGAAGAAGGGCAACATCCTCCAGGTCGCGGGCCAGGTCGGTTTCCTGCCCGCCGTCGAGGGCGAGGCCCCGAAGGTCGCGGGCCCGACCCTGCGCGAGCAGACCCTCCAGACCTTCGCCAACGTCAAGGCGATCCTGGAGGAGGGCGGCGCGAGCTGGGACGACGTGATGATGACGCGCGTCTACCTCACGGACGTGGACCACTTCGCCGAGATGAACGCGATCTACAACCAGTACTTCCAGGAGCAGGGCCTCCAGGCCCCCGCCTCCGCCCGCACCACGGTCTACGTCGGTCTGCCCCAGGGCCTCCTCATCGAGATCGACGCCCTCGCCGTCCTCGGCTGAGCCACCGCCGGCCGCCCCGGCCGACCCGAGCGCGTACGGCTCGAAGCCCCGCGGCCCGCACGACCCGAGCCCACCCGGCCCGAACGGACCTGAACCGATCCACCTGAACCAGCCGCTCCACGGCACGGCGTTCGCCCCCCGAACGCCGTGCCGCGCTCCCCCCTACCCCAAAGCGAGGCCTCCCCCCGCCATGAACCCCGCCGCGCCCCCGCACACCGGTGGACTGCTCCACCTCATACCCGGCACCGCAGGACTGCTCACCGTCGCCGCCCTCGGCATCGCCGTGCTGCTCGTGCTGATCATCAAGATCCGGCTCCAGCCCTTCGTCGCGCTGCTCGCCGTCTCCATCGGCGTCGGCCTCGCCGCCGGCCTCTCCGTCACCGAACTCTTCGGCACCGTCCAGAAGTCCGCCGCCACCTCCGTCATCGAGACCGGCATGGGCGGCATCCTCGGCCACGTCGCGATCATCATCGGCCTGGGCACCATGCTCGGCTCGATCCTGGAGGTCTCCGGCGGCGCCGAGGTCCTGAGCAGCCGCCTCCTCGGCGTCTTCGGCGAGAAGCGGGCCCCGCTCGCCATGGGCCTCACCGGGCTCATCTTCGGCATCCCGGTCTTCTTCGACGTCGGCATCTTCGTCCTCGCACCGCTCGTCTACGCCGCCGCCAAGCGGTCCGGCAAGTCGATCCTGCTCTACGCCATGCCGCTCCTCGCGGGGCTCTCCATGACCCACGCCTTCCTCCCGCCGCACCCCGGCCCCGTCGCCGCCGCGGGCCTGCTGCACGTCTCGCTCGGCTGGGTCATCCTGATGGGCGTCCTCGTCGGCGTCCCCGCCGTCCTCGCCGCCTGGGCGTACGCCGGCTGGATCGGCCGCCGGCTCTTCGTCGCGGTCCCGCAGGACATGGTCGAGGCCGCCGAGGAGGCCAGGTCCAAGGTGGCCGCCGAGCGGGCCGGCGACGCCGAGGCGCCGGTCGCCCTCTCCACGGTGCTCCTCATCATCGGGACGCCGCTGGTGCTCATCCTCGCCGCGACCTTCTCGTCGATCGCGCTCGACGCGTCCACGCTCCGCTCCGTCATCGAGTTCTTCGGGAACCCCTTCGTCGCCCTGACGATCGCGCTCTTCCTGGCGTACTGGCTGCTGGGCATCCGGCGCGGCTGGTCCCGGAAGTCCCTGGAGCAGGTGTCCACCTCCTCCCTCAAGCCGGTCGGCAACATCCTGCTCGTCGTGGGGGCGGGCGGGGTCTTCGGCGCCGTGCTCAAGGTGAGCGGTGTCGCCCAGGCGCTCTCCGACACCTTCCACGACGTCGGTCTCCCCGTCATCGTGCTGGCCTACCTCATCTCCCTGGTGCTGCGGGTCGCCCAGGGCTCGGCGACGGTCGCCATCGTCACCACGGCCGGCATCGTGCTCCCGCTGGTCGAGGGCGGGGACCACTCGCAGGCCTTCCTCGCCCTGGTCATCATGGCGATCTCGGCCGGTTCGATCTTCGCCTCGCACGTCAACGACGGCGGCTTCTGGATCGTCTCGAAGTACTTCGGCATCAGCGAGCGGGACACCCTCAAGTCCTGGACCGTCCTCGAATCGGTGCTCTCGCTGGCCGGTTTCGCGGTGGCGGCCCTGCTGAGTCTCTTCGTCTGAGCCTCTCCGTCCGATCCTCTCCGTGGGAGCCTCTTCGACCGACGTCTCCTCGGCCGGGTCTCCTCGGTCGAGCGGCCGGTCCGTGACGCGCGGGCGCCCCGGCGGTGGTCCGCCGGGGCGCCCTGTCACGGGCGGCGTGCCCAGGGGTGCGTACGGGACGTCAGGCCGCGCAGTACTGCGCCTGCTTGCCGATCGAGCGGTACATGCAGTCCGCGTTCTCCAGGAGCTGCAGGACGGCGTCGCGGTTGCGGCTCGTCTCGCGCTCGATCACCTCGTCGGGCGGGTAGAAGCCGCCGCCCGAGGACGAGGCCGGGTACATCTCGAAGGTGTACCCGAAGATCTTGTGCGCGCCCCACAGGTAGTCGTCGATCGAGCCGTCCGTGATGTACAGGTCGCTGGACTGCTCGGGCGTGTAGCCGTTGCTCGCGGCCATCTTCCCGCCGACGGCGGCGAAGGCGTTCCGGTCGTCGAGCGTCATGCCGGGCGCGGTGTTGGCCGTGGTCCAGCCGAAGGGCCAGAGGACCAGCTCGCTGTACGTGTGGAAGTCGATGGCCGCGGTGATCTGCTGCTTGCCGCCGACCACCCGGGAGCGGACGAAGTCGGCGACGACCTTCACCTCGGGGGCGGACTCGGGGGCCGTGCCGCGGTAGGTCTCGGAGCTCTTGGAGCTGGAGGAGCCGCCGCAGCAGCCCCACTTGTAGTCCCAGTTCCGGTTCATGTCCGTGCCGATGTACGAGGAGCCGGAGTTGGGCTGCCGGTTCTTGCGCCAGCTGCGGTAGGAGCCGCTGGCGATGTCGTACTCGCCGCCGTCCGGGTTGAGGTCCGGCACGATCCAGATCTCGCGCCCGTTCACGGCGTTGGTGACGCGGGAGTCGCTGCCGTACCCCGCGCCGAGTTCGCGCAGCAGGTAGAGCGCCATCTCGACGGTGAGGTGCTCGCGGGCGTGCTGGTGGTGGGTGAAGAGGACCTCGGGCTCGTTCTCGTCGGTGGCGACGTTGTCGCTGATCTTGATGGCGACGATGTCCCGGCCCTGGTACGACTTCCCGATGACCCGCTTGCTCATGATGGACGGGTACTGGGCGAGCCGCTGGTCGATCTCCGCGTTCATCTCGGCGAAGTTGTGGTACCTCGCGTCGGCGGACGGGAAGTCGAGCGCGCCGACGCCGTGGCCGTGTCCGTCCCCCTCGGCCGAGCGGTTCGGCGGGCCGGGGAGGGCGACCGGCTTGTAGCCCAGCGCCTTGAGGTTCCCGAGCTGTTCGGTGTTGGCGCTGACGACGACCGAGCGGGCGTCGACCTCGTCGATCGAGACGCCGGTGGCGGCGAGCGCGGTGCGGGCGGCCGGGGTGGAGGGCCCGGCGACCTCGTACTGCCGGATCACCTCCTCGGCGCCCGAGGCGATGCGGGCGGCGGTCGGCGCCGGGTCGGCCCCGGCGGGTGTGGTGAGGGCGGAGAGGGGCGCCGCGAGGGCGAGCGCCACGAGGGCCGCGAGGGTGGCGGACCTTCTGCCGCGGGTGGGACGTCGCATGTCGTCTCCTGGGTGGGGAGTGTGGGGGTGTGCGACAACTCGTGCGGGTGTCCGGACGTGCGTGGGTGTCCGGCCACATGGTGGAGCTATGTCATGGACCGGTCAAGATGGTGAGTTCGGCCATACTGTCCCGCGTGGGGACCCTCATCGGTAGATACGTCATCGAGCACAAGCTAGGCGAAGGCGGCATGGGCACCGTCTACCTGGCCCGATCGCGCGGCGGGCGTGCCGTCGCCGTCAAAGTGGCCCGGCCGGAACTCGCCGCCGACCCCTCCTTCCGCGCCCGTTTCCGCGCCGAGGTCCAGGCGGCCCGTCAGGTCGGCGGCTTCCACACCGCCCAGGTCGTCGACGCCGACCCCGACGCCGAGGCGCCCTGGCTCGCCACCGCCTACATCCCCGGCCCCACCCTCTCCGCACTCGTCACCGCCGAGGGCCCGATGGGCGAAGGGCGGCTGCGCTCGCTCGGGGCCGCGCTCGCCGAGGCCCTGGAGGCCATCCACGCCTGCGGACTCGTCCACCGCGACCTCAAGCCGGGCAACATCGTCATGGCCCCCGACGGACCCCGCGTCCTCGACTTCGGGATCGCCCGTGCGGTCGAGTCGACCCGGCTCACCGCCACCGGCGCCGCCTTCGGCACCCCCGGCTACCTCGCCCCCGAACAGGCCCTCGGGGAGCAGGTGACGGGCGCCGCCGACGTCTTCGCCCTCGGCGCGGTGCTCGTCGCCGCGGCGGGCGGCCGTCCCTTCGGGGACGGGACGCCGATGGGCCTCATGTACCGGGCGGTGCACGAGGCCCCGGACCTCGCCTCCGTGCCGGAGGCGCTGCGCGGGCTCGTGGGCCGCTGCCTGGCCAAGAACCCGTACGAGCGGCCCACGCCGGAGGAGATCCTGGACGCGCTGGGGGAGGTGCGGGACGCCGAGGGGGAGGTGCGGGACGCGGTGGTGCGGACGCCGCCGACCCCCGTACCGACGCCGACCCCGGTGGACGCGCCTCCCGCGTACCCGGCGCCCTCTGCTCCGGCTCCCGCTCCCACGCCGACGCTGTTCGTGCCGCCGCCGCCCACCGCGCCCCCGCGGCCCGTACCGGAGTTCGTGGCCGCCGACCGGATCTACGGGATCGTCGTGGACGGCGCCGGGGTCTGCCTCCAGCTCCTCGAAGAGGAGGCGGAGTTCACCTGGCCCGAGATCGGAGCCGTACGGTACGAGCGGACCCGGCGCGGCCGGTGGCTGCGCGTCGCCGTCCTCCTGTACGACGGGACCACCTACGACTGCGAGATCGACGGGCGGCGGTCGGCGAGGGTCGACGAGTGGGTCCAGGACCTCGAACGGGTCCTGGCCCGGTTCCTGCCCGGCTGAGACGACCGCCCGAGGCGCCGACTGCCGGGATCGGCCGGGACGACCGGCCGGCGGAACGGCGCAGCGCCGCCGGGGGAGCGGCGGCGCTGCGGTGGGGCTTCCGTGCTGTCGGGGACGGCTCCGGGGCGCGTACTGCGTGCTGCGGACCCCGGACCCCGGACCCCGGACTACGGGGTACTGGTTACGGGTTATGGGTTACGGCAGGTTGTGGACGTGCGGGCCCACCGCGTTCGACCAGGCGTTGCCGGCCGTCGCGTCCCAGTTGGTCGACCAGGTCATCGCGCCGCGCAGCGTCGGCCAGGCCTGGGCCGGCTTGAAGGTGCCGCAGCCCGTGAGCTTGGTCAGGCAGTCGAGCGCGTTCTTCACGATCTGCGGGTCGACGTAGCCGCTGCCCGCGCCCCGCGTGGAGGCGGGGACGCCCAGGCCGACCTGGGACGGCGCGAGACCGCCCTGGATCTGGATGCAGGCGAGCGCGGTGAGGAAGTCCACCGAGCCCTGGCTGTAGACCTTGCCGTCGCAGCCGAGCATGGAACCGCTGTTGTAGTACTGCATGTTGACGACCGTGAGGATGTCCTTCACGGCGAGCGCGGTCTTGAAGTACTCGGTGCCCGTGTTCTGCATGTCGATGGTCTGCGGCGCCATCGTCAGGACCATGGTCGAGCCGGCCTTGGCGGAGAGCTGGCGCAGCGCCTTGGTCAGGTACGTGGAGTTGATGCCGTGTTCGAGGTCGATGTCGATCCCGTTGAAGCCGTACTCCTGCATCAGCGTGTAGGCGCTGTTCGCGAAGGCGGTCGCGGAGGCGTCACTGTTGATCGTGACGTTCCCCTTCTCGCCGCCGACCGAGATGATGACGGACTTGCCGGCCGCCTTCTTGGCCGCGATGTCGGCCTTGAAGTCGGCGACCGAGGCGTAGCCGACGGCCGGGTCGAGGTTGAAGACGATCTGGCCGGGCGTGGCCGTCGAGTCGGCGAACGAGACGGCGATGATGTCGTACTGCGACTGCACGTCCCGCAGCTTCTGGACCGTGGCGCCGTTGTTGAAGTTCTGCCAGTAGCCGGTGAGGGCGTGCTTGGGCACGGCCGGGCCGGGGCCCGGGTCGGTCACCTTGGCGGTCCGCGCCGACACGGCGGCGGACTTCGCGGACTCGCCCGCGGAGTTCGTCGCGGCGACCTGGAACTGGTACGCGGTGTCGGCGGTGAGTCCGGAGACGGTCGCCGAGGTGCCGCTGACGACCTGCGGGTTCGCGCCGTCCCGGTACACCTTGTAGCCGGTGGCGCCGGAGACGGCGTTCCAGCTCAGGGCGACGGAGGAGGAGGTGACGGTGCCCGCCGCGAGTCCGGCCGGGGTGGACGGGACGACCGGGTCGGGGTCCTGGCCGCCGCCCCCGTCGGGGCCGAAGACGGAGACGTCGTCGACGGAGTACGGGGTGGTGCCGTACCAGCCGTGGGTGTAGATCTCGACCGAGGTGGTGCTCGCCCCGGTGGTGAAGGTGGTGGTGAGCTGCTTCCAGGAGGCGCTGTCGGGCGTCCAGGTGGAGACGGTGCCGGTGCCGGTCCCGGTGCCGCTCGCGCCGAGGTAGGCGTAGCCGCCCTGCACCCAGGCGCTCAGCGTGTACGTCGAGTTGGGCTTCACGGTCACGGTCTGCACGCACTTGGCGTTGTCGAGTCCGGCCGGAGTGGCTCTGAGGGCGCCCGCGCCGGTGCGGACCGGGGAGGAGACGGCGGCGCCGCTCCCGGCGGAACAGGCCCAGTTGGCGAGGCCGTTCTCGAATCCGGCGTTCTTGGCGACGTTGACGTCGGCGGCCTGGGCGGTGCCGGCTCCGCCGACGAGGACGAGCCCGGAGCCGACGGCGAGCGCGAGGGCCCCGCCGAGCCAGCGGCGTCCGTGCGGGCGGGTGGTGGTGCGGTCCACGTGCATCCTCCGGTGGGGGAGTTGGGGATGTGGAGGTGCCGTACGTCGTCGTACGGAGGGGCTCGTACGGGGGTACGAGGGTGTACGGGGGGTACGGGAGTACGAGGTGTACGGGGAGTGCGGACGGTGGCCACCGTTGTCGGAACAAGCTGGTCCAGACCAATCGCGTTGTCAAGACCTCTGGCAGCGGGGCCTGTTCGCCGGAACGGGCGCCGAGACGGCGGGACGAGGGCAAAGGCCGGGGTGGGATGGGTCGAGGGGCCCAAGCTCCGGGCCCAAAGAAATGCGGAGAGCTTGGCGGATTGTGTGTTCACCACCCCGGGGGACGTGGATAAGGTGCAGAGGCGGCAGCACCCTGGGGTGACGCCGTGAACGCGGTAAGTGATCCGCGGCCCCCGGGATGGCGGTGGCCGGAGGGGACGGGGGGTCCGACGTGCCGACAGCGATCGCGGTCACCAGTGCCGACCTGGTGCTGCCGGCGACCGACCCCGGAACCCCGCACGCCGCCGTCCTGCCGGCCCCCGGGACGCAGTCGCTCGACGCCTCCATCGCCGACATGCAGCAACTCCTCGCCCGCTTCGGGCATGTGGTCGTCGTCTGCCCGACCTCCGCCCCGGCGGCGGTCGAGCAACGGCTCCGCGCGGTCCGCTCCCTCCTCGAAAGCGACCGGATCGCCCTGGTCAGGACCGACCTGCCACCGCTCGGCGCGGCCGTGCTCGCCCGCCAGCTGCGCCAGCTTGCGGGCTGCGACTTCAGCCCCGGCGTCCTCGCCTCGGCCGCCCGCCTCCTCGCCCACTACATCTACGCGGGCGCGGTCCTCGGCTCCGTCTCACGGCTCGACCGCGTCCCCGTCAGCCTCGGCTCCCACCTCAAGGGATGGCTGCCCGGCGCCCACTTCGCCGTCCTCGCCGGACCCACCCCGCAGATCGTCCGCCTCGGCAAGGGCGAGGAGCACCTCGCCGGACCGGAGTTCACCACCGAACTCCTCCTGGCCCGCGGCCAGCTCCAGACCGACTGGCCCACCACCACCCTCGTACCCCGGTGGCGGATCCAGGGCGCCGTCCAGGAGACCGCGCTCCCCGAGGCCTCGCCCGCCTGGTGGGGGACCGGAAAGGTCGTCGAGTTCGCCGCGTACCTCCCGGACCTGCCCGTCCTCTACCAGCTGGTCGCCTCCGTACGGCGCGAGACCTGCCACTGGTGCGCGATGGAACTCATCGGCGACCGCTGCGGCTTCTGCGGCGCCCCGCTGCGCGCCAGTGCGCCCCCGGACCCGGTGGCCCGCGCCCTGGCCTCCAGCGAACGCGCCCACGCGGCGAACACCGGAGCCCACGGGACGGACCCCCGCGCGCTCGGACCCGGCGCCCCGCCCCACACGGCCCGCGCGCTCGACTCCGGTGCCCATCCGGGCGCCCCCACCGTCCGCGCCCTGCCGTGACCCGCGGCCCGCACCACCCCCGTCCGCCCAGACCACGTCTCCGATCGAGGTAGTACGGCCATGAACTCCCGCCAGCGCCGCGGCGTCATCCTGCTGCTGCTGTCCGTCCTGTGCGCCCTCGGCGCGTTCGCCGGTGTGCTCGCCGTCATCAGCGACGTGAACTCCAAGGTCGGCCCGGAGACCACCGCGTACCGGGTCACGAAGAAGGTGGCCCCCTACACCGTCCTGAGCGAGAGCCAGTTCGAGAAGATCTCGATGCCCGAACGGTGGCTCTCCTCGACGGCCGTCACCGACCTCCGGCAGATCAAGGGCAAGATCGCCGTCACCGAACTCCGCGCCGGCTCCCTCCTGCAGTCCGACATGATCGTCGAACAGCCCGAGCTCCAGCCGGGACAGCAGGAGATCGCCATCATGGTCGACGCCGCCACCGGCGTCGCGGGCAAGATCAACGCCGGTGCCACCGTCAACATCTACGCCACCTTCGCCGGCGAGAAGAAGGGCGAGGCGGCCCAGTCCCGGATGATCGTCGCCGGCGCCCGCGTCCTCGACGTCGGCAAGCTCACCGCGATCCGCGACAGCTCCGACCGCGCCGGACGCACCAACGAGGCCGTCCCCATCTCCTTCGCCCTCTCCACCCTCGACGCCCAGCGCGTCGCGTACGCCGAGTCCTTCGCCGAGCACGTACGCCTCGCCCTCGTCGCCCCCACCACGGGCGGCGCCCCGGCCGACCAGCGCGACCGCACGTACACGCTCGAAGAGGACAAGTGAGGCCGGTATGACCACCAGGATCCTCCCGGCCGTGGGCGACCCCGACGCGGCCCGCGCCGTCACCACCCTGATCGGCCAGCTCCCCGACGCCGAACCCGCGCCGCCGGTCACCGACTCCACCCAGCTCGTCGACACCCTCGCACGCCTCGCCGCCGCCTCCCTCGACGAGCTCCCCGAGGTCGTCCTCGTCCACGAGCGGATCGGCCCCGTCCCCGCGCTCGAACTCGTCCGCGAGGTCGCCCTCCGCTTCCCCGCCGTCGGCGTCGTCCTCATCACCGCCGACGCCAGCCCCGTCCTCTTCTCCGCCGCCATGGACTCCGGCGCCCGCGGCCTCGTCACCCTGCCCCTCGGCTACGAGGAGCTGGCCAGCCGCGTCCAGGCCGCCGCCCAGTGGTCCGTCGGCGTCCGACGCCACCTCGGCGCGGGAGCCGAACAGATCACCGGCCCCGGCGGCACCGTCGTCACCGTCAGCGGCGCCAAGGGCGGCGTCGGCACCACCGTCACCGCCGTCCACCTCGCCCTCGCCGCCCGCGCCTCCGGCCGGACCGTCGCCCTCGTCGACATGGACCTCCAGAGCGGCGACATCGCCTCCTACCTCGACGTCCAGTTCCGGCGCTCCGTCGCCGACCTCGCCTCCATCGCCGACATCTCGCCCCGCGTCCTCCAGGACGCGGTGTACGTCCACGAGACCGGCCTCTCGCTCCTCCTCGCCCCGGCCGAGGGCGAACGCGGCGAGGAGGTCACCGACCGGGCCGCCCGCCAGATCGTCAGCGCCCTGCGCGGCCGCCACGAGGTCGTCGTCGTCGACTGCGGCTCCCAGCTGAACAGCGCCAACGCCGCCGCCATCGAGATGGCCGACACCGCCCTCCTCGTCGCCACCCCCGACGTCGTCGCCGTCCGGGCGGCCAAGCGGACGGTACGCATGTGGGAACGGCTCCAGGTCCGCAAGGCAGAGGAGACCGTGACCCTGGTCAACCGCCACCACCGCTCCACCGAGATCCAGCCGCCCCTCGTCCAGAAGATCACCGGCACCCGCGTCGCCGCCGTCTCCGTCCCCGCCCACTTCAAGGAGCTCCAGGCCGTCGTCGACGCCGGCCGGCTGCACGAACTCGACGCCAAGTCCACCGTCAAGCAGGCCCTGTGGGCCCTCGCGGGCGAACTGGGCCTGGTCGGCGCCCCGGCCACCGAGACCCCCGGCAAGCAGCTCGCCCGCGCGGGCGACCGGGGCTCCCTCGGGCTGCGCCGCCGCGCCGGAGGGCGCTGAACCATGCGCATCCACCGGGACGACGACAGGGGGCAGGTGGCGGTCGAGTTCCTCGGCATGGTGCCGGTCATCCTGCTCACCCTCGCCCTGCTCTGGCAGGTCGTCCTGGTCGGCTACACGTACACCCTGGCGGGGAACGCGGCCGACGAGGCGGCGCGGGCCGCCGCCGTCGGCGACGACTGCCAGGGAGCGGCCGTGCGACACCTGGACGGGGCCTGGAGGAGCGGCGCCACGGCGAGCTGCTCGGGCCCCGCGGGCGGCATGGTGACCGTGGTGGTCCGCGTCCGGGTCCCGGTCCTGGTCCCCGGCGTCGGCGGACTCTTCACCGTCGAGGGCAGGACGGGCGCGATCTGGGAGGGACCCACCCCATGAGCGGTACGGACGAACAGCCGGGCACCCGTACGGGAAGGGCCTCCCGCGACAGGGGCCAGGCCGCCATCGAGTACCTCGGGTTCCTCCCGATCCTCCTCCTCGTCGGACTCGCCGGCTTCCAGCTGGGGGTCGCCGCGTACGCCGCCCAGCAGGCGGGTTCCGGCGCGCGCGCCGCCGCACGGGCGGCGAGCAGCGACGACGAGGACGCGCCCGACCCCGTCGCGGCCGGACGCGCGGCCGCCGACTGGGCCACCGAGGTCCTCGTCGACACCGGTGGCGGCGCGGCCGTCGCCACCGTCACGGTCGACATCCCCTCCGTCGTCCCCTTCTGGGACGGCTTCGGCTCCGTCACCAAGACCGCCACCATGCCGATGCCCGACGAGGAGGACCTGCCATGAGCCTGCGCGCCCGGATCAACGCCCCCGAGGACCACGGCGGCAACGCGGCCGCCCGGGAGGACGGGCACCTCGTCGCGGCCTTCCGCGCCAAGCTCCTGGAGGAGATCGACCTCACGGAGATGTCCGCGCTCGCGGCCGCCGAGCGGCGCGCCCGCCTGGAGCGCGTCCTCGGGCACATCATCAGCCGTGAGGGCCCGGTCCTCTCCACCGCCGAGCGCGCCCAGCTGATCCGCCGGGTCGTCGACGAGGCCCTCGGGCTCGGCGTACTCGAACCGCTCCTCGAAGACGCGTCGATCACCGAGATCATGGTCAACGGCCCCGACCAGATCTTCATCGAGCGCAACGGCCGCGTCGAACTCCTGCCGCTCCGCTTCGCCTCCCACGACCAGCTGATGCAGACCATCGAGCGGATCGTCTCCACCGTCAACCGCCGTGTCGACGAGTCGAACCCCATGGTCGACGCCCGGCTCCCGTCCGGTGAGCGCGTCAACGTCATCATCCCGCCGCTCTCGCTCACCGGGGCGACCCTCACCATCCGGCGGTTCCCCCGCGCGTACACGCTCCACGAGATGCTCGGCCTCGGCTCCCTCGACGAGCAGATGCTGCTCCTGCTCTCCGGACTCGTGCAGGCCAAGTTCAACCTGATCGTCTCCGGCGCCACCGGCACCGGGAAGACCACCCTGCTCAACGCCCTCTCCGGGCTCGTCCCGGACGGCGAGCGGATCATCACCATCGAGGACTCGGCGGAGCTCCAGCTCCAGCAGTCGCACGTCATCCGCCTGGAGGCGCGCCCGCCGAACATCGAGGGCCGCGGAGCCATCTCCATCCGTGACCTCGTCCGCAACTCCCTGCGCATGCGTCCCGACCGGATCATCGTCGGCGAGGTCCGCGGCGGCGAGACCCTCGACATGCTGCAGGCGATGTCCACCGGCCACGACGGCTCCCTCGCCACCGTCCACGCCAACTCGGCGGAGGACGCCCTCATGCGGCTCCAGACCCTCGCCTCCATGTCGGAGGTCAAGGTGCCGTTCGAGGCGCTCAGGGACCAGATCAACAGCGCGGTCGACGTCCTCGTCCAGCTCACCCGCCACCCCGACGGCACCCGCCGCATCACCGAGATCTCCGTCCTCGCCTCGCACGGACGGGAACGGTTCCTGCTCGCCACGGTCTGCCGCTTCCACGCGCAGCCGCTCGCCGCCGACGGACGGGTCTACGGGCAGTTCACGTACCACCCGCTGCCCCGGCGGGTCGCCGAACGCCTCTACCTGGCGGGCCAGCCCATCCCGCAGGCCTTCGGCGTGGCCGTGACCGACGCCCACCTGGCCACCCGAGAGGCGGAATGATGACCGACCCCTTCTGGCTGACCGCGGGCGTGACCCTGCTCGCCTGCGTCCTGGGCATCACCGGTGTCCAGCTGTACGCGAGCGGGGCGCGCCGGCACGCGGCGCTCGTCGCCCGGCTCGACGAGACGGTCGCGCCCGAGACCGCCGGCCGTCGCAGGCGCCGCTTCCGGGGCGTCGACCGGCGGGTGCGCCGGACCGCGCTCGGCCGGAAACTGGAGCTGCGGATCGCGGCCACCGGCCTCGACGTCACCCCCGGCGAGTTCACCGTGGCCCTCGCGGCCACCGTCGCCGTCCTGTGGGTCGTCGGTCAGGCGGCGCTCTCGCCGTTCTTCGGCCCGATCTGCGGACTCCTCGGCATCTGGGTGGCGATGGGCTTCCTCAACTGGCAGCGCCAGAAGCGGATCGAGAAGTTCATCAACCAGCTCCCCGAACTCTCCCGCATCCTGGCCAACGCCACCCAGGCCGGGCTCGCCCTCCGCATGGCCCTCAGCCTCGCCGCCGACGAGCTGGAGGCACCGGCGGGGGACGAACTGGAGAAGGTCGCCCAGCAACTGGCCGTCGGCACCTCGCTCGACGACGCCCTCGGGGAACTCGCCGAACGGCTGCCCTCCCGCGAACTCGTCGTCCTCGTCACCACCCTCGTCCTCGCCAACCGGGCCGGCGGCACCGTCGTCTCCTCCCTGCGCAACCTCACCGAGACCCTGGAGGAGCGCAAGGAGACCCGGCGCGAGGTCCGCACCCAGCTCTCCCAGGTGAGCATGACCGCGTACTCCGTCCCCGTCATCGGCGTCGGCTCGCTCCTCCTCATCGACAACATGCAGCCCGGCGCCCTCGACCGCATGACCGGCTCGGGCATCGGACAGTTCGCCGTCGTCGCCGCGCTCGTCCTGTACGGGGTCGGCTTCGTCGCCATCCGCCGCTTCTCGAAGATCGACGTGTAGGGACCGCCGCCGTGGACCTCCTCCTCGCCCTCCTCGCCGGCCTCGCCGTCGCGGGCATCGCCTACGGACTCCGGCTCTACCGCGCCGACGCCCGGCTCCCCGACGACCTCAGACTCGCCCTGGAGGTCGGCGCGACCCGTACCGGCGCCGTCGACTCCGCCGTCGACCGGCTCGGCATGCGCTGGTCCCCGGCGGTGCTCCGCCTGATGGGCCCCAAACGCGTCAGCGCCGTCCGCCGCCGCATCGACCTCGCCGGAAACCCCGGCGGACTCACCATCGACCGGTACGGGGCCCGCCGGGCCGTCTACGGCTTCCTGGGCGCCCTGGGCGCCCTGCTGATGCTGAGCAAGGGCTCGTACCTGACCGCGCTGCTCCTGCTGGCCTTCGGCGCGTTCTGGACGGAGGTCGGCATCTGGTCGGCGGTCCGCATCCGCAAGGACCAGATCGAACGCACCCTGCCGGACTTCCTCGACGTCCTCGCCGTCGTGGTCTCGGCGGGCCTCGGCTTCCGCCAGGCCCTCGAACGCGTCGCCGAGAAGTACGAGGGCCCCTGGTCCGACGAACTCCGCATCACCCTGCGTCAGATGGACATGGGCGTCAGCCGCCGCCAGGCCTTCGACGAACTGCGCCGACGCAACGACTCCGAACAGGTCGCCCAGTTCGTCACCGCCCTCCAGCAGGGCGAGGAACTCGGCGCGCCGATCGTCGACACCCTCATCCAGATCGCCAACGACATGCGCCGCACGGACGCGCAGAACGCCCGGCGCAAGGCGGCCAAGGCGGTCCCGAAGGCGACGATGGTGATCACGACGCTGATGGTCCCGGCCACGATGATCCTGCTCGGCGCGGGCCTCTTCCTGGGCACGGGCACCGACTTCGGCTCGGTGACGGGCGAGTGAGCACCCGATGAGGCGCGATGCGCGCGGGGCCGGCCGCGGGGGTCCGGAGGGGAGGGTGGGGTTGGTGGGTCGGGTGGGTCGGGTCGGGCCGGGGGGTGCGCTGGGCCCGGTGGGTCGGGTGGCCCCGGTCGGGCCCGTCGGCTCTCGGCTCCACCGCCCGGTGGACCTCCAGGCCAACGCCCTGCAGGCCATGTGCCGCCAGGTCTTCGGCTTCCGGCTCGCGATGATCGCGCTGGCCGCGCCCGCGGCGCTGCTCGGCGCCGCCCCCGGCCTCCCCGTCCGGCTCGTCGGCGCCGCCGTCGTCGTCACCTTCATGGGTTCGTACGTCCTCTTCCGCGACTGGGAACGCTTCGGCCCCCTGCTCCTCAGGCACCCCGCCCTCCTCGCCGCCGACACCCTCCTCGGTGCCCTGCTCCTCGTCACCGCCGGACCGCAGAGCACCCTCGCGTACGTCAGCGTCTGCACGCCCCTCCTCGCCGGACTCGCCTACAGCTGGCGCGGCGCCGCCTTCTTCGCCTGCCTGCAGGCCCTCGTCCTGCTCGCCGTACGCGGTGACGTCCTCCTGCTCGCCGGTCTCTGCGTCATCACGGGCGCGCTCGGCGTCACCCTGCGGAACCTGCTGCTGCGGTTCGGGGAGGCGGGCCAGGCCCTCGCCGAGGCGCGCGCCGGGCTCACCGCCGCCCAGGCGGTCGAGGTCGAACGGGCCAGGCTCGCGCGCGAGATGCACGACTCCGTCGCCACCACCCTGCACGGCCTCGCGCTCGCCGCCGACGCCCTCGCCACCTGCCCCGACCCGGCCGAGGCGAGGGACAGGGCCGCGCTCGTCGCCCGCGCGGCCCGCAGGGCGGCGGCCGAATCCCGCGAACTCCTCGCGGACCTGCGGAGCCAGTCGTACGGGGGAGCGGGGGCCGACGGCATCGACCTGGCCTCGGAACTGACTAACCGGGTACGGGACTTCACCACCCGCTGGCAGGCGTCGGGCATCGAAGCGGCCTTCCGGCCCGTCGGCGACGGGACACCGGCGGTCGTCCCGTACCCGATGGCCCGACAGCTCCTCTCGATCGCCGCCGAGGCCATGGAGAACGCCGGACGCCACGCCCACCCCACCCGTGTCGACGTCACCGCCGGGGTGCACGCGGGCCTGCTCCGCATCAGCGTCCGCGACGACGGCAGGGGGCTGCCGCCCGGCACGACCCTCGACGCGCTGCGCGGCAGCGGCCACTTCGGCCTCGTCGGCATGGTCGAACGGGCGGCGGGCGTCGGCGCGCGGCTCCGCATCGGCCGGGGCGACGCGGCGGGGGGCACGGAGGTCCGCCTCGAAGTCCCGCTGGGGGCGCGATGACGGCGCTCACGATCCTGGTGGCGGACGACAACCCGGTGGTACGCGCGGGTCTGCGGTCCCTGCTCGGCGACCACCCGGACCTGCGGGTCGTGGCGGAGGCGTCGGACGGGCGGGCGGCCCTCCGCGAGACGCTCCGGACCCGGCCGCAGGTCGTCCTCCTGGACGTCCGCATGCCGCCGTGGGACGGCCTGGCGGCCCTGCCGCACCTGGCGCGTCTGGCCCGTGTCCTGATGCTCACGCACAGCCGGGAGCCGGAGACGGTCGAGGAGGCGCTGCGACTGGGCGCGGGCGGCTACCTGGTCCACGGCGAGTTCACGACGGAGGAACTGGTGCGGGCGGTACGGGAGGTGGGGGAGGGGCGGGCGCGGTTCACGGCGACGGCGTCGGAGGTGCTGCTGAGATCGCTCCGTGCGACTGCACATGATGTGGAGAGCTCAATTGTCGCAATGTCGGCGCACTTTGAGAATGCGTCTTCGCGCATGCAACGGAATATGGAAGAGTGGGGACTGAGTGTGAGGGAGGTGGAAGTGATGGATCTGATCGCCACGGGCCTGAACAACCGGCAGATCGCCGCGACCTGCTTCATCGCCGAGAAGACGGTGAAGAACCACATCAACCGCATCTTCGCCAAACTCCACACGGACACCCGCGCCGAGGCCATAGCCTCCTGGCTGGGCACCAGGCCCACCCGATGACCCGGGCCCACAGATGGGCCCAGGGGCCCTGTGCACCGACCCGAGGGTCGGCGTACCGTGCCCATGCGCAGGCGTCTGAACGCGGAGGGGACCACGATGAACGACGCGATGCTGAAGGCCCTGACCAAGGCCCGTATGCAGCTCGGCGACTGGACGGAACGACGATCGAGGGACCGCGGCCAGACGGCGGTGGAGTACCTGGGGATCATTGTGGTGGTGGTGGCGATTGTTGTGGCGATCACCGGCACGGACATCGGAAAATCGATCAAGGACGCCATCACTCAAAAGATCGCCGACCTCACTGGAGGCAAGTAGTCGCTTCCTGGAGGCGCCGTGACGATGGGCAGGCCTTCCCTGTTTACATCGCGGCCATCGCGGGGTTGCTGTTTCTGGCCTTCGTCTACTTTGCGGTAGGGCAGGCCGCATTCACGCGGAACAGCGCCCAGACCGCAGCGGATGCGGCAGCCCTTGCGGCTGCACAGGACGCCCGCGAGCAGCTCCGAGATGACTGGCTCGACGTGATTCTCTTCCCTGATCAGTGGGACGGAATCCTGCGCGGCGTGGGATTTGACGGTCCCGCCGCGTGTGAGCAGGCGGAAGTGTTCGCGGGTCGGAACGACGCCGAGCTCTCCGGTGATGGTTGTGTGCCGCCTGCATCGGGGGGTGACGGCTTCCGTGTAACGGTGCTCACGACGGGCCAGGAGTCGCGGCGTGCCACAGCGTCTGCTCGGGCCGTGATCGAATCGAAGTGCGATTTCGTGCCACCGGACGTGCCGAAACCGGAGGAGTCCGAGCCGGGCCCTGATCCGACGGAACCAGGTGATGAGCCGGAACCGGAGCCAGAACCCGAACCGATAACTGGGCTTACCTGTGATGACGTGGCCTGGACGATCGATCCTGACGATCCGACACTTCCCAGTGCCGTAGATCTTTTCACTGTCCGACTGGCCGGCGACGACGAGTAAAGGAAGCGCGCTTCATGAATGTTCGGTACGCACGGAAGGGGCTGCTTACCGTCGCGATCGCGTCGGTGGCCCTCCTGGCGGTCGGCTGCGGAGCCGAGGAGAAGCCGAAAGCGAACAAGCCGGCCGTGACCACTTCTGTGCCGCAGAAGACCCAAGAGGGGCAGGATACGGAGACGACGGCGGCGCCTGCGGAGACCCTCGCTGTTGTCCGCGGGCAGAAGGGGCTGGAACTCACGGTCAATTCGGTCGAGCGTGATGCGGGTGGATTCCTCACCATCAAGGGTCAGTTGAAAAACACTTCCGACTCGGCTGCAGCCATCTCGTCCCAGACAAGTGGCGATGAGACGGAAGTCATGAAGCACGGCAGCTCGTTCGGCGGCGCCACCCTTGTGGACGCTGTGGGGAAGAAGCGCTACTACGTGCTGCGCGACACCGAGGGGCGGCCGCTGACCACCGCCGGGCTGAGTGTTCTGGCGGCACAGGCGACGGCCGCCGTCTTCATGCAATTCCCCGCCCCTCCCTCCTCCACCACCGACGTCTCCTTTCAGCTCCCCACCTTCGAACCCGCCACCCTCAAGCTCTCCTGAGGCGACGCCATGACGACGACATTCCGCCGCCTCGCCGCCCTCGCCATCGTTTCCGTGGCGTTCGGGCCGCTCGCCGTGCCCATGGCCCACGCCGACGATCCGCCCGGGTCGGCCGGCTCCGCCTCCCCGGCGCCTGTGATCGACGCCAACGCGCCCGGGCTGATGCTGCCCGACGGTGCCACCCTCGCTGCCGCCAAGGTCCTCGACATCAAGCAGATCGTCGAGGAGGAGGGCGGTGAGCAGCGGCGGCAGGACACCAACGTGGACGTGACGTTCGCGCTGCAGGCCGAGGTCCTGTTCCCGAAGAACAGTGCCAAGCTCGGGGCGGCCGCCACCGCCCGGATCGCCGCCGTCGCCGCGGAGATCAACAAGCTGGGGTCCGGGCGCGTCCGGGTCTTCGGCTTCACCGACAACCTGGGGACGTACGAGCACGGTCTCAAGCTGTCGAAGCAGCGTGCCGTGGCCGTTCAGCAGGTTCTCGCGCGGAGCCTCGACCCGGGGACGACCTTCGACATCCGCGGCTACAGCGAGGACTACCCGATCGCCGACAACGCCAGCGAGGAGGGGCGGAAGAAGAACCGGCGGGTGGAGATCTCCTTCCCCCGGACCTCCCCGCCCTCCCCGCCCTCCGCACCCGCCCCGCCCTCCGCGCCCTAGCCCCGAGCCAGCGTCGCCAGTGCCGCCCGGATCGTGGTTGTCATGCGGTCCGGGTGGTGGAAGACCTCCCCCGCCGTGAAGCGCAGGACGCGGCGGATCTCCGGGCAGGACTGCAACGCGTTGAAGCGGGCGACGTCCCGTTCGTGGGCGCGGCGGGTGCCGTGGAAGGCGTAGCCCTCGACCTCCACGGCCAGGCCCTCCGCCCGGAAGAGGAAGTCGGGGCGGAGGAGCCGGCCGCCCGCCGTCCGCAGGGGCGGCTGGGATTCGGGGAACAGGTCGGCGTCCCGTATCCGGAGCCGGGCGACCGTCTCCGCCGGTGAGCCCGACGCCGCCTCGGTCAACGGCAGCCAGGACCGGGCCCGGCGTGCTCCCCGCCGGGGCGCCGCGAGTTCGGCGGTGAGGTCCTCGTACCGGACGAGTGCCTCGCGCCGCACCCCGTCGACCGCCCGTCGCGCGAGCGCCGAGTCCGCGACCACGACCGCCTCCTCGCGGCTTCCGGCGGCCCGTATGAGGTCGCCGACCGTCCGTGCCGGGGTCGTCGTCCGCAGGCCCCGCCGGGTCGAGCGGTCGCGGGGTGTCAGGAAGGCCGTGGCGTGGACGCGTATCCGCTCGCCGTGGGTCGAGCGGGTCGGTGCCGGGGCCGTGAAGTGGAGGTGGTCGGGGTGGTGGGCCGCTCCGGGAGCTCCCAGGCGTTCGATGCGGTGGAGTCCCGCCGCCGTCCCGTGGCTGCACACCAGCTCGGGGCGGAGCAGTTGCACGGCCGTCGCTCTGACCTGCCAGTCCACGTCCTTTCCCGGGGCCGCCCACGCGCCCCGGCAGATCCGCTGCCAGCCGTCCCCGCGCAGGCGGCCGGCGAGGCGGCCCGGGGGCCAGCCCGCCGCGACCGCCCAGACCGTCAGGAGGACCCCGCCCCTGGCGAGGATCGCCAACTCGTACATACGCCCAACGATCCACGGAAGAGGGACACTTCGCACCCCCTGTGGAAAACCTCGCGAAAGCCGCCGTCAGGAATGTGCAAAAGCGGCGGGACACGGCCGCGGCACGGGAGCATTCTGGATGGATGACGACGACGCCGAGCGAGAAGCCGGGCGAGACGCCGAGTGTGCAGTTGGTCAGTGACCTCGTCACCCGGATCCCCGAGTTCCGGGACGTGTACGAGAGGCATGTCTTCCATCAGGGCGGTGTACAGCCGCACGTGTTCTTCTGGGACGTCGTGCAGGACACCGTCCGGTCCTTCCTCGGCGAGGCTCCGAGCGCGGCCGACTGGCGTCGCACGCTCGCCTTCCTGGAGGAGCAGAGTCGTCGTGGGGTGCTCGGCGTCGACGAGGTCATCGTCACCTCGTTCCTCGGCGACCTGCCCTCCCCGCAGGAACCCGGGCACGAGATCGTCCATCAGCTCGGTCCCGTCATGGCCGCGAAGTTCGTCCGCATAAGGCCCCTCGGCTGACCGTTCCGTCCGCCCCGGGATAATCGGGCGCATGTCCGCGTCCCGACTCACCGCACCCGGCCGTCTCCGTTGCCTCCGCCGGCCCGACCGCCCCACCCTTCTCGCTCTCGGTGGGTACGCCGCCACCCGGCTGGTCGGTCTCGCGGTCCTCGCCGTCGCCTCCGCCGCGACCGGCAAGGACGGGATGCACCGGCTCAACGGTCGCTGGGACTCCGTCTGGTACGTACGGATCGCGGAGAACGGCTACGGGTACGAGACCACCCTGCCGAACGGTGACGTCCACTCCGACCTGGCCTTCTTCCCGCTCTTCCCGGCTCTGGAGCGCGGCCTCTCCGCCGTCCTCTCCGTCGACGCGGCGACCGCCGGACTCCTGGTCTCCTGGACCGCCGGGCTGGTGGCCGCCTGGGGCATCCACCGGTGCGGCGCGCAGGCGTTCGGGCCCCGTGCCGGTGTGCTGCTGGCCGTCCTCTGGGGTGTGTACCCGACCGCGTTCGTCCAGTCGATGGCGTACACGGAGACGCTGTTCACCGCCCTCGCCGCCTGGTCGCTCCACGCGGTCCTGCGCGGGCGCTGGCTCCTGGCCGGCGTCCTGTGCGCGGCCGCCGGGCTGACCCGGCCGACGGCCGTCGCGCTGATCGCCGCCCTCGGGATCACGGCGCTCGTCCTGCTCGTACGGGACCGGCGGCTGCCCCCGCGGACGGTCGCCGGAGTCCTGATCGCGCCGCTCGGCTGGCTCGCGTACATCGTGTACGTCGGTGTCCGGGAGGGGAGTCCGACCGCCTACTTCGAGGTCCAGGCCGCCTGGGGCAACTCCATCGACGGCGGTGTCGCGCTCGCGCGGTTCATCCTCGGGCTGCCCTGGCCCGCCGCCCTCGGGCTCTGCGCGGCGCTCGCGCTGCTCGGCTGGCTCGTGGTCCTGTGCGTACGGCAGGGGCAGCCGCTGCCCCTGCTCGTCTACACGATCGGCGTCGTGTTCGTCTCGCTCGTCGGCGCCGCGTACTTCGGGTCGCGGCCCCGTCTGATGATGCCCGCGTTCGGACTGCTGCTCCCGCCCGCGGTGGCCCTCGCGCGGCTGCGGACCCGTACCGTCGTGCCGGTCCTCGCCGGGCTCGCCCTCGCCTCCGCCGCGTACGGGTCGTTCACCCTGCTCGGTCCGGGCCCGCCGTGACGTCCGTCCCGTCGGGGCCCGCCGTGACGTCCGTCCCGTCCGGGCCCGCCTCGACGTCCACGCGCACGCGTGCCCCCGGTCGCAGGCCCCAGCCCGCCATCGCGCCCGCCTCCGCCTCCAGGACGTGCCGGCCCCGCGGCCGGATCATGCCGAGCCGTCCGGGCCGCATGGTGACGACGGACAGGACCCTGAACGAGCGGTCGAGGTGGGCCACGTCGATCGCGAACCGCATGCCGAAGGTGTGCACGCTGTTCGTCCGGACGATGAGCAGCGCCGCTCCCGCGATCCCGTCCCGCCCGAGCAGTCCCCGCCGCCGCGCCCGGTACGACGCCGCGACCTCCAAAGGGACGACGACCTCCGGCGGCACGGTGACCTCCGGCGTCACGACGACCTCCGGCGGTACGGCCGTCCCCGTCGGTTCCTGTGCCGAGACCGTCAGCGTCCCCGTCCCGTCCACCCATTTCCCCATGCGCCAGACCGTAGCGGTCCCGCGAGCCTAGGGTCTGGTCCGTGTACGTCACGATGATCGCCCTCGCCGCCCTCTGGGGCGCCGCCGCCGGGCTGCTCGTGCCGCGCGCCGCGTACCGGCTCTCCGTGAGCCCGGAGGAACCGTGGCGGGACCGCTGCCCCGCCGGGCACGCGCTCGCCGGGCCCGCGAGCGGCTGGCTGGGCGGTCCGGGGCGGCGGGACTGCGCGACGACCGGGAGCCCGCTCGCCGCACCCCTGGTCACCGCCCTCGTCTGCGCCGCGCTCGCCGCCGCCACCGGCGGGCCCCGGCCCGAGCTGGCGGTCTGGCTGCTCGGCGTGCCCTTCGCCGTCCTCCTCGCCAGCGTCGACGCGCGCGTGCGCCGGCTTCCGGACGGTCTCACCCTGCCGCTGGCCGCCGCCGTCCCGCTGCTCCTCGGGGCCGCCGAGCTCCTCCCGTACGACGCGGGCTCCTGGCTCCACGCCGTGCTGGGCGCGCTCGCCCTGGGCGGCGCCTATCTGGTGCTCTTCCTGGTCAACCCGAGCGGTCTCGGCTTCGGCGACGTGAAGCTGGCGGTACCCCTGGGCGCGGCGCTCGGCTGGTACGGCTGGGGGGTCCTGTTCACCGGGGCCTTCGCCGGCTTCCTGCTCGGCGCGGTCTACGGCCTCGGTCTCATGCTCCTGCGCCGGGCCGACCGGTCCTCGGCGATCCCCTTCGGCCCGTTCATGCTGGGCGGCGCGCTGCTCGGTCTGCTCCTCGGCGCGTTCACCGCCCTGCCGTGAGACGCCGCGCGGCCCCGGGCGTCAACGGGGCCCCGTCGGACCGGTCCCTCTTCGGGGGGACGGAACTCCGCCGCCACGCCGGGGCGCAAACCCGCCACAGGCCCCCACACCCCTTGTCCCGACTGGGATCCGCCGCATTCGGCGAGGTTCGTTCGGCGTACCTGGCGCGCAACACGACTAACGAAGGGTTATGGTGGAAACCCCCCCTCGGGCCGGTCCGTATCCCCCCCACGGACCGGCCCGTTTTTCTTTTCCCGCGCCCCTCCGGGGACGTCAGCCCCGGCCGGCCCAGATGTTCGCGCCCTGGGTGTCCACGGCGAACGAGTCGATCTCCGCCAGCTCCTCGGCGGTCAGCGGGGCACCCGCGAGGGCCGCCACGTTCTCCTCCAGCTGGGCCACGCTGGACGCGCCGATCAGCGCCGAGGTCATCCGCTCGTCGCGCAGCACCCACGAGAGCGCCAGCTGCGCCAGCGACTGCCCGCGCCGGCCCGCGATGTCCGCGAGGCCGTGGAGGCGCCGCATCACCTCGTCGGAGAGCAGGTTCGGGTCGAGGGACTTGCCCTGGGTGGCCCGCGAGCCCTCCGGGATGCCCTTCAGGTACTTGCCGGTGAGCAGCCCCTGTGCCAGCGGCACGAAGGAGATGCAGCCCATGCCCGCTTCCTCGAGGGTGTCGAGGAGACCGTCCTCCTCGGTCCAGCGGTTGATCATCGAGTACGAGGGCTGGTGGATGAGGGCCGGGACGCCCAGCTCCCGCAGGATCCGCGCGGCCTCGGCGGTCTGCTCGCTGTTGTACGAGGAGACACCGACGTACAGCGCCTTGCCCTGCTGGACGGCGAAGGCCAGGGCCCCCATCGTCTCCTCCAGCGGGGTGTGCGGGTCGAAGCGGTGCGAGTAGAAGATGTCGACGTGGTCGAGGCCCATCCGCCGGAGGGAGGCGTCGAGCGAGGACAGCAGGTACTTGCGGGAGCCCCACTCGCCGTACGGGCCGGGGTGCATCTCGTAGCCGGCCTTGGTGGAGACGATCAGCTCGTCCCGGTACGGCGCGAAGTCCTGGGCGAAGAGCTTGCCGAAGTTCAGCTCGGCGGAGCCGGGCGGCGGCCCGTAGTTGTTCGCCAGGTCGAAGTGGGTCACGCCGAGGTCGAAGGCGCGGCGGAGGATCGCGCGCTGGGTGTCGAGGGCGCGGTCGTCGCCGAAGTTGTGCCAGAGGCCGAGGGAGATCGCGGGGAGCTTGAGGCCGCTGCGGCCCGAGCGGCGGTACTCCATGGCGTCGTAGCGGTCCGCGGAGGCGCGGTACACGGGGGAATCAGTCACGTATCTCTGCTTATCACGGACTTGTGACAGTCCCGGGCTGGGAGCCTGTCGCCCGTGCGCAGTAGTGTGGCCGCTTGCGGACCGCCGATGCAGGGCGGACCGCCGCTGCACGGAGGGGTAAAGAACGGTGAACCTGCGCGACCTGGTGTACGGGCTCTACGCACGCCGGGTGGAAGGCCGCCTCGACCATGACCAGGTGCCCAAGCACATCGGGGTCATCCTCGACGGGAACCGCCGCTGGGCCAAGGCGTCCGGCGGGACCCCCGAGCAGGGGCACAAGGCCGGCGCGGACAAGATCCAGGAGCTGCTCGGCTGGTGCGCCGAGACCGACGTCGAGGTCGTCACGCTCTGGATGCTCTCCACGGACAACCTGAGCCGGCCCGAGGAGCAGCTCGTACCGCTGCTCGGCATCATCGAGAACGCCGTGCGCGCGCTGGCCGCCGACGGCCGCTGGCGGGTCCACCACGTCGGCACGATGGACCTGCTGCCCGCGCGGACGCAGTCCGTGCTCAAGGAGGCCGAGCAGGCCACCCACGACAACACGGGGATACTCGTGAACGTGGCGGTGGGGTACGGCGGCCGGCAGGAGATCGCGGACGCGGTCCGCTCGCTGCTCCTGGAGCACGCGGAGCGCGGGACGAGCTTCGAGGAGCTCGCCGAGATCGTCGACGTCGAGCACATCTCGGAGCACCTCTACACGCGCGGCCAGCCCGACCCGGACCTGGTGATCCGCACCAGCGGCGAGCAGCGGCTGTCCGGATTCATGCTCTGGCAGAGCGCCCATTCCGAGTACTACTTCTGCGAAGTGCACTGGCCGGCCTTCCGCAAGGTCGACTTCCTGCGGGCGCTGCGCGACTACGCCGCGCGCCACCGGCGCTACGGAACCTGAGCCGCAGGAAACCGACCCCTCGCCGTCCCCGGAGGCCCCGGGGACGGCGGTCGGAACCGATCACCTCGTGTTCATGAACACGTCGTCATATGCCATGGCATGGCGAGGCCTGATCGAGGGCATATCCCTGGTGAAGTGAGCGGCACGGAGACCGCCACCCGGGAGGCCCCTTGCACCAGGACGACCGTGCGGGACACGTACGGGAGAAGCGGAGGGCCGTGGTTCGGCCCGCGCATGGCGGCCTGAGCCCGGTCCCATTCCGCAGCGACACCGGTTCCGTCGCACCCCGACCTCACAGGGGTCTTCCGAGGGGGTCTGTCCTTCCGTGGTGACAAGCACGAAGCGCCGCCTTTCCGACCGGCGCACCTATGTTCTCGACACCAGCGTCCTGCTGGCCGACCCCAACGCCGTCTCCCGGTTCGAGGAGCACGAGGTCGTGCTCCCGATCGTCGTGGTGACGGAGTTGGAGGCCAAGCGGCACCATCCCGAGCTCGGCTACTTCGCCCGGCAGGCCCTGCGCCTCCTGGACGACTTCCGGGTCCGGTACGGACGCCTCGACGCCCCGCTCCCCGTCGGGGACCTGGGCGGCACCCTGCGTGTCGAACTCAACCATTCCGACCCCGGCATCCTGCCCGCCGGCTACAGGTTGGGGGACAACGACTCACGGATCCTCGCGGTCGCGCGGAACCTCCAGGCGGAGGGGTACGACGTCACCGTCGTCTCCAAGGACCTGCCGCTGCGCATCAAGGCCTCCTCGGTCGGTCTCCTCGCCGAGGAGTACCGGGCCGAACTGGCCATCACGGACGCCAACGGCTGGACGGGGATGACCGAGCTCGGGCTCTCCGCCGACCAGGTCGACCTGCTCTACGACCAGGAGACGCTGTACGTGCCGGAGGCCGCCGGGCTTCCGGTGCACACGGGCCTGGTGCTGCAGTCGGAGCGCGGCAAGGCGCTCGGCCGGGTCACCTCCGAGGGGAACGTGAAGCTGGTCCGCGGCGACCGGGAGGCCTTCGGGCTCCGCGGCCGCAGCGCCGAGCAGCGGATCGCGCTCGACCTGCTGCTCGACCCGGACGTCGGCATCATCTCGATGGGCGGCCGGGCCGGCACCGGCAAGTCCGCGCTCGCGCTCTGCGCGGGCCTGGAGGCGGTCCTGGAGCGCCGTCAGCACCAGAAGGTGATGGTCTTCCGTCCGCTGTACGCGGTCGGCGGCCAGGAGCTCGGGTACCTGCCGGGCAGCGAGTCCGAGAAGATGAGCCCGTGGGCCCAGGCGGTCTTCGACACGCTGTCCTCGGTCGCGAGCCGCGAGGTGATCGAGGAGGTGCTCGGCCGGGGGATGCTGGAGGTCCTGCCGCTCACCCACATCCGGGGACGCTCGCTCCACGACGCCTTCGTCATCGTGGACGAGGCCCAGTCCCTGGAGCGGAACGTCCTGTTGACCGTTCTGTCCCGTATCGGGGCGAATTCGCGGGTCGTGCTGACCCATGACGTCGCCCAGCGGGACAACCTCCGGGTCGGTCGGTACGACGGAGTCGTCGCCGTGGTCGAGAAACTGAAGGGACATCCGCTCTTCGCGCACGTCACCCTCACCCGCTCCGAGCGCTCCCAGATCGCCGCGCTCGTGACGGAGATGCTGGAGGACGGTCAGATCTGACCGATTCGTACGCGTCTGTACGCGTACGGAAGTTGGCGCCGCCCGGCAAAGCGCAGGAGCTTAGCCGGGCGGCGCCTCCATGTCCGCCACATCTCCCAAAACACCTGCCCCTGCAGAGGTGTGAGCTTTCACACGCAACACAGAATTGCCTTGCGGTGTCGCCGTCCGGCAGAGTCTTGCTTCCGTCAGGCCCCGCATACGGCACACGTGCACCCCCAGGGGTGCGCACAGCACCGCACAACTCAACAGCCGTCCGCCGTATGCCGCCCACAGCACCACGGGCCCGTGTCTTCTGTGACCCCGTACGTCGGAGACCAGTGCCAGGGGCACGATTTCGCCCGCGTGGTCACCTGTGCGGGCGTGCTGGAAGGAAACCGTGTGAGCCGGATCTCGGTCCGGGGATTCGCGGTGGCTTCGGCCACTGCGGTCACCACCGTCGGCGCCGTCGTGGGCGTTGCGTCGGGTAACGCCGTTCAGCCCTCGGACGACAACTTCGAGGCCACCGCGGCCGACACCACGCTGCTCGCGGACATTCCCGCGGGCGATCAGGCCCAGGTACAGGTCTCGTCCCTCTCGGAGCAGGCCGATGTCCAGGCCGCCGCTGCCGACTCGGCCGCGAAGAAGTCCGCGGAGGAGGCGGCTCGTCACCGCGCCGCCCAGGACGCCGAGGCCAAGAAGGAGGCGGCCGACAAGGCCGCCAAGGCGGAGAAGGCCGAGAAGGAGCGCAAGGAGCGGGAGGAGTCCGAGCGCGCCAGCCGTTCCGCGGTCCGCGACGCCTCGTCGTTCTCCGCGCAGGGCTCGTACTCGATCTCCGAGGTCAAGGCGATGGCTCGCCAGATGATCCCGGCCTCGCAGTTCCAGTGCTTCAGCAACATCGTGGACCACGAGTCCGGCTGGAACTACCGCGCGACGAACCCGTCTTCGGGCGCCTACGGCCTCGTGCAGGCGCTGCCGGGCCACAAGATGTCCTCGGCCGGCTCCGACTGGCAGACCAACCCCGCCACCCAGATCAAGTGGGGCCTCAGCTACATGGACGGCCGCTACGGCAGCCCCTGTGGAGCCTGGTCGTTCTGGCAGGCCAACCGCTGGTACTAGTACCGGCGTCTCAACCTCGGGGAGCCCCTCACCGTCCTACGGTGAGGGGCTTCTTGCGTGTAGTTTCGAATGCCCACGGTCTTCGGGGGAACCGGTGGTGAAAAGCGAGCGGGGGAAGAGGAAAGCGATGTCGAGAGTGCCAGGGTGGCTGGGACGGCTGGGCGAGAGCCTGAGCCGCATGGGTGAGCGTCTCGACGAGCGCAGGGCCGAGGCGGACCGCGACGATCCGATCGGCCCGCCGTACGAGAACACCGGGAAGCGGCCGGCCGGCCGCGCCCGCGGGGACGTGTCCGGCCCCGTCCGTCCCGATACGGACCCGGACACCGCGGCGCCCCTCCCGGAGACGGACGCCGAGCCGGAGCTCTCCGTCCCGGCGCCCCCGTCGTACGCGCCGGCCGTCGCCGCCCGCCCCGACCCCGTCGCCGCGATCCCCTGGGGCATGCGCGTCGCCGCCGAGGCGAGCTGGCGTCTCCTCGTCTTCGCCGGCACCGTCTGGGTGCTGATGAAGGTGATCAGCTCCGTCCAGCTGGTCGTCCTCGCCTTCGTGGCCGCGCTCCTCGTCACCGCCCTGCTCCAGCCCACCGTGGCCATGCTGCGCAGGAAGGGCCTGCCCCGCGGCCTCGCCACCGCCGTCACCGCCGTCTCCGGCTTCGTCGTGATGGGCCTGGTCGGCTGGTTCGTGGTCTGGCAGGTGATGGACAACATCGACAACCTGTCCGATCAGGTCAAGGGCGGTATCGAGGAGCTCAAGCGCTGGCTCCTCGACAGCCCCTTCCACGTGACCGAGCAGCAGATCAACGGCATCGCGAAGAACCTCAGCGACTCCGTGGGCGCCAACGCCGAGCAGATCACCCAGGTCGGACTCCAGGGCGTGACCGTCGTCGTCGAGACGATGACCGGCATCCTGCTCGCCATGTTCTCGACGCTCTTCCTGCTCTACGACGGGAAGAAGGTCTGGGAGTGGACGCTCAAGCTCGTCCCCGCCCAGGCCCGGCCCGGCGTCGCGGGCGCCGGACCGCGCGCCTGGCGCACGCTGACCGCCTATGTGCGGGGCACGGTGCTCGTCGCCCTCATCGACGCCGTCTTCATCGGCCTCGGTCTCTGGTTCCTCGACGTGCCGATGGCGGTGCCGCTCGCCGTCTTCATCTTCCTGTTCGCCTTCATCCCGCTCGTCGGCGCCGTCATCTCCGGCGCCCTGGCGGTCGTCGTCGCGCTCGTCACCAACGGGGTGTTCACCGCCCTGATGGTGCTCGTGGTGGTCCTCGCCGTGCAGCAGATCGAGGGGCACGTCCTCCAGCCCTTCATCCTCGGCCGGGCCGTCCGGGTCCACCCGCTCGCCGTCGTCCTCGCGGTCGCGGCCGGTGGTCTGACCGCCGGCATCGGCGGCGCCGTGGTCGCGGTCCCGCTGGTCGCCGTCTCCAACACGGTGGTCGGCTACCTGCGCGCGTACAGCACGGAACAGGCGCTCCGCAGCGCGCCCGAGCCGCGTGGGGCGACCGCCTTCGAAGTGGCGCCCACCCCGGCCCCGGGCTCCCCGGCGGTCAAGGGGGACGACCAGTGATATCGGAGCCGGAGTACGTCGGCGGGACGACGTTCGACACCGTCGAGGTCCTGACGGAGGAGAAGCCCCCGCGCCCGCCCCGGACCGGCCGCCCCTGGCCGTGGGCGCTCGGCGGCGCGGTGCTGGCCTCCGCGGTGTGGGGCGGCGGGCTCTACGCGTACGAGCGGAGGGCGGAGCCGGGTCCGGACCTGGGCGGGTACCGGCAGGTGGAGAGCGTCTGCGAGGCGGCGGAGCTCAAGGCGCTCTCCGGCGTCCTGGGCAAGCGCGGCTCGGACGGCGCGGGGCCGCAGATGAAGGACCCGGCCGTGTACGAGACCTCGTGCTCGCTGCACTTCGGATCGCCCGACTCCGGCTACGACGCCCAGGTCACCTACACCCTGCACAAGGTGATCGACCCGGGCCCCGAGTTCGGGGCGCGGTCGCGGTACTACGACCTGACCACGCCGATCGACGGCATCGGGGAGATGGCCTTCTTCGACGACCGCGGCGGCGAGGGCGGGGAGATCCGCGTCCTCGACGGCCAGGCCGAGCTCTCGCTGAGCCTCTACCGGAGCTACGGCGTCGACGAGGACGGGAACGAGATCGGGAACAAGGACCCCCTCGACCTCTCCGGGATCGAGGTCCCGATGTCCCAGGACATGCTGAGCCTGATGGCGGCGCTGAAGAAGGCGCCGTGACGGCGTGACGGACGCGTGAAGGGCCCCGGGGCAGGCAGCCCCGGGGCCCTTCACACGCATGCCGTGCGGTCCTACTCGGCGGAGGCGAGCACCGCTTCCGCGTCGAGGGTGACGCCGACGGCCTGGATCACCGCGGCGATCTTGACGGCCTCCTGGATCGTGGCGCGGTCGACACCGGCCTGGCGCAGGACCTGCTCGTGCGAGTCCAGGCACTGGCCGCAGCCGTTGATCGCGGAGACGGCCAGCGACCACAGCTCGAAGTCGACCTTCTCGACGCCCGGGTTGCCGATGACGTTCATCCGCAGACCGGCGCGCAGCGTCCCGTACTCGGGGTCCGACAGCAGGTGCCGGGTCCGGTAGAAGACGTTGTTCATCGCCATGATCGCGGCGGCGGACTTGGCCGCCTGGTACGCCTCGGGCTTCAGGTTGGCCTGGGCCTCGGGCTCCAGCTCCCTGAGGACCTTCGGCGAGCGCGAGGCGATCGCGCAGGCGAGGACGGTGCCCCAGAGCTGCTGCTGGGGCAGCTCGCTGTTGCCGATGACCGAACCGAGGTTCAGCTTCAGGTCCTTGGCGAAGTCCGGTATGGCGGACTTCAGTTCGTCGAGAGCCATGTCAGATCACTCGCCCGACAGGAGCGCGGCGGCGTCGAGGGTGCCCTCGCCCTTGTTCCAGTTGCACGGGCACAGCTCGTCGGTCTGCAGGGCGTCCAGCACCCGCAGGACCTCCTTGGGGTTACGGCCGACGGAGCCGGCGGTCACCATGGTGAACTGGATCTCGTTGTTCGGGTCCACGATGAAGACGGCGCGCTGGGCGAAGCCGTCGGCACCCTTGACGCCGCAGTCGCTCATGAGCTCGTGCTTGGAGTCGGCCAGCATCGGGAAGGGCAGGTCACGCAGGTCGGCGTGGTCCTTGCGCCAGGCGTGGTGCACGAACTCGGAGTCGCCGGAGACGCCGAGGATCTGGGCGTCGCGGTCCGCGAACTCGTCGTTCAGCTTGCCGAACGCGGCGATCTCGGTGGGGCAGACGAAGGTGAAGTCCTTCGGCCAGAAGAACACCACGCGCCACTTGCCCTCGTAGGCCTTGTGGTCGATCTGCTCGAACTCCTTGCCGCTCTCCAGCGACACGCAGGCGGTCAGGTCGTAGGTGGGGAACTTGTCACCGACAGTGAGCACGCGCTCTCCTTGCAAGCGGGAAGGGTCCCTTTTGGGGTCTTCCGTGGGGGTTGGACGGCTCACAGCATGGCACGGAGTGCATTGATCAGTGAAATAGCTAGAGTGGGTCGTGTTGATCGAAGGTGGTTATCAGTGGCGTCCCCGTACAGTTCCCCGCACGGCCCGAACCGAGGCAAGCAGCCGAGCCTCTCGCAGCTCAGAGCGTTCGTGGCGGTCGCCGAGCATCTGCACTTCCGCGATGCGGCGGCCTCCATCGGCATGAGCCAGCCCGCGCTCTCGGGCGCGGTTTCGGCACTCGAAGAGGCACTCGGTGTCCAGCTCCTTGAGCGTACGACGAGAAAGGTGCTGCTCTCGCCCGCGGGGGAGCGGCTCGCGGTACGCGCGCGGGCCGTCCTCGACGCGGTGTCGGAGCTGATGGAGGAGGCGGAGGCGGCCCAGGCCCCGTTCACCGGGGTCCTGCGGCTCGGCGTGATCCCGACCGTCGCCCCCTACCTGCTGCCGACGGTGCTGCGGCTGGTCCACCGGCGCTACCCCGACCTCGACCTCCAGGTCCACGAGGAGCAGACCTCCTCGCTCCTGGAGGGGCTCACCGCCGGGCGGCTCGACCTGCTGCTGCTCGCCGTACCGCTCGGCGTGCCCGGCGTCACCGAACTCCCCCTCTTCGACGAGGACTTCGTGCTGGTCACCCCGGAGGGGCATCCGCTGGCCGGGCGGGACGACATCCCGCGCGACGCCCTCAAGGAGCTGCGGCTGCTGCTCCTCGACGAAGGCCACTGCCTGCGCGACCAGGCCCTCGACATCTGCCGCGAGGCCGGGCGCACGGGCGGCGCCGAGGTCACCACCACCGCGGCCGGACTCTCCACGCTGGTCCAGCTGGTGGCCGGCGGGCTCGGGGTGACCCTGCTGCCGCGCACCGCCGTCACGGTCGAGACGGCCCGCAACCACGCGCTGTGGACCGGGCTCTTCACCGAACCGGCCCCGGCCCGGCGGATCGCCCTGGCGATGCGCACGGGGGCTGCCCGGCACGCCGAGTTCGAGGAGCTGGCGGAGGCGCTGCGCGGCGCGATGCGGGGGCTTCCGGTACGGGTACTGGGCGCGGGGGCCTGAGGACGTAGGCGCCCGGGGGCCTGTGGCCGTGCGCGCCGGGGTGCCCGAGGCCGTACGCGCGTGAGGGCTTGAAGCCGTACGCGCGGGAGGTCCGGGGTCGTACGCGCGCGGGCGCCGGTTCCTGAAACCCCCCGGTGTCAGGAACCGGCGCCCGCCGGTGTTCGCACGTACGGGCGACGGGTTACTCGGTGCGCAGCCCGTCCGCACGCATCAGCCGCCACAGCAGCGGCATGCTGAGCAGCGTCACCGCCGCGATCAGCGCGAGCCCGATCCCGACGACCGGCAGGAACACCCACCAGTCCTGGACCCCCTGCCCGGTCGTCGCCAGGAGGACGATCCCGAGACCGAGCCCGCCCGCCACGGCGAGTCCGAGCCCGAGGAGCATCGGCACCGCCGTCTGCCACAGCACCGACCAGCTCAGGGTCGAGCGCCGGGTGCCGAAGGCGACCAGCGAGGAGAGCAGCCGCTTGCGGTCCCTGAGCTGCTCCAGGGTGGTCACGAGCAGCGAGGCCGCCACCAGCAGCATCGTCAGGGTGGAGCCGACCAGGATGCCGGTGCGGACGCTGCTGAACTGGGCGTCCTGCTCGGTGTCATTGAGCGTGCGGACCCAGGACGTCGGGTCGATCTCCGCCGCCGTGTTCCGTACGTGCTCGCCCGCGTCGGGCACGGCCGGGTCGAGCCGGACCATCGCCGTCGCGTCGGGCGTGTCGAGCCGGGCGGGGTCGATCGCCGACCGGGTGGCGAGGACCCCGTACTCGTACATGCCGGTCGGGTCCGGCCGGGAGTCCACGAGCCGGGCGTCGGCGGGGACGCGCCACTCGGGCAGCGGCCCCTTCTCGCCGGCACCGGGGGAGCTCGGGTGGGGGTGCGGGTCGCGCAGGACGACCGTGGCGCCCGGCCGGGCGGCCCGGGTGACCCGCTCGTCGGGCGGCGAGCCCTGAACTCCGTGCGCGAGGAAGACGAAGACGTCGCCCTCACGGCAGGACGGCAGCGTGGCGAACTCCCGGAGGGAGGCGCAGTCGCCCACCCTGATCGACGCCATCGGGGCGAACTCCTCGCCGTCCTTCAGGGGCCCCGGCCGCCACACGTTCGACGAGACCACGCCGATCACCCCGTCGACGCCCTCGGTGCGCTCGAAGCGGGCGATCATCGCGCGGGCCTCGTCGCCGTTCTCCGCGTGGGCGCCGACGGCTATCTGGGCGCGGGACGAGTCCGAGCCCGTGCCCTGCGTGAACTCGTGCTCCATCGCCTGGAAGAGCATCTGGAGCGCGATCGCCCCGGTCGCCGCGACGACGATGCCGCTGACCGCGCGGGCCGCCGTCCCGCTGCTCAGCTGGAGCCTGCGGACCGCGAGCTGCCAGGCCACGGGGCCCGCGTGCAGCCGCTTCACCACCGCCTCGACGAGCCAGGGCAGCAGGGAGGTGAGGCCGATGAGGGCGAGCGTGACGCCGACGCCGATCCGCACGCTGTCGATGCCGCTCTGGGTCATCTCGATCCCGCCGATCACGGGGGCGAGCAGCGCGGCCCCGGCGGCCACGAGCAGCAGGCGCCACCACAGCCGGCGACGGCGCGGGGTGGCGGTCCTGACCACGCCGAGCGGCTCGATCGCCACCCCGCGCAGCGCGAAGAGGGTGACGACGACCGACGCGACCGGCACCGTGAGGAGGGCGCACGCGGCGAGCGCCGGGATCGGCACGACGTCGGAGGGGAAGGCGTTGACGTCCCAGATGGTGAAGGCCCCGGCGAACTGGCGCGCCACCGCGAAGAGGCCGAGCCCCACCGCGAGGCCGAGGAGCGCGCCCGCGAGGGACTCGCCGGCCGCGATCCGCCGGGTCATGGCGGTGTCGGCGCCGACGAGGCGGAGCGCGGCGAGCCGCCGGTCGCGCTGCTCGCCGCCGAAGCGGACGGCGGTCGCGATGAAGACGAGCACGGGGACGAGCAGGACGACGGACGCCACGAGGACGAGGAGGATGAGGAAGGCGTTCATCGGTTCCTCGGGCACCGACCAGCCGTAGCGCACGCCGCGCCCGTCGTAGTTGTCGGTGGTGAGGAAGCCGACGTGGGCGACGTACCGCAGCTCGGCCGGGCCGATGAGCCCGGCCTCGCCGATCGTCCCGCCGACCCGGTAGGGCAGCCGCTTCTTGAGGAGGGCGCCGTCGGAGGAGTCGAGCAGCTCGCGGAGCGCGGGGGAGACGAGCATCTCGCCGCGTGCCGGGAACGCCGACGCGCCAGGGGGGACGGCGGGCGCGGCGCCCTCCGGCCGGACGAGGAGACCGCTGACGACGTCGCCCCGGAACACCGTGACCCGCCCGAGGTGGAGGAAGGAGTCCGGCCGGGGGGCGGAGATCGTCTCGCTGCCGTCCGGGGCGCGCTGGGACTCCCGTACCTCCCGCTGGAAGAGCATGTTCGGCAGCGCGGCGGCGATCAGCAGCAGGGCCACGCCGAAGCCGACGCCGGTGGCGGTCAACAGGGTGCGGAGCAGGCCGGGGCGGCCGCCGGTGACGGCGAAGCGGGCGCCGAGCGCCAGGTCGCGGGCCCAGGTGCGGAACCTCATGCCGCCCACTCCGCGTCCCGGACCCTGCCGTCGCGTACGACGATCTCGCGGTCGGAGTAGGCGGCGACCCGGGCCTCGTGGGTGACGAGGACGATGGCGGCGCCGGTGTCCCGGGAGGCGTCGGTGAACATCCGCATGACCCGCTCGCCGTTGAGGGAGTCGAGGGCGCCGGTCGGTTCGTCGGCGAAGATCACGCGCGGGGCGGTGACGAGGGCGCGGGCGACGGCGACGCGCTGGCCCTGGCCGCCGGAGATCTCGCCGGGGCGCTTGGCCGCGGTGTCGTCGACCTCCAGGCGGGCCAGCCACTCGGCCGCCCTGGCTTCGGCGGCCCTGCGCTTCTCCCCGGCCAGACGCAGCGGCAGGGCCACGTTCTCGACGCAGGTCAGTTCGGGCACGAGCTGGCCGAACTGGAAGACGAAGCCGAAGTCGGTACGGCGCAGGGAGCTGCGCGCGGTGTCGGAGAGCGCGGTGAGGTCGCGTCCGTCGTAGGTGATGGTGCCCGCGTCGGGCCGGACGATGCCGGCCAGGCAGTGCAGGAGGGTCGACTTGCCGGAGCCGGAGGGGCCCATGACGGCGACGACCTCGCCGGCGCGGAGCGAGAAGTCGGCGCCCGCGAGCGCCGGGGTGGGGCCGTAGGCCTTGTCGAGGCCGGTGGCCCTCAGGAGCGGGGTGGAGCTCATCGGCGGATCTCCTCGGCGAGCCGGTCGAGGCGGGCGGCCGTCAGTTCCAGCCAGCGCAGGTCCGCCTCCAGGTGGAAGAGGGCGTGGTCGCAGATGAGCTGGTCGGCGAGGTCGCCGTCCCTCTTGCGCCGGGTGAGTTCGCGCATCAGGCGCAGGTGTTCGGAGCGCTGGGTGTCGAGGAGGTCGGCGGCGCCGCGGCCGGTGAGCAGGGCCAGGACGACCTTGGTGTAAAGCGTGGACTGGAGGTACGGCTCCGGCTTCTCGGGGGTGGTGAGCCACTGGGCGACATCGGTGATGCCCGCCTCGGTGATGGCGTACCGCTTCCGTTCCGGGCCGCCGCCCGCCTCGATGCCGTCGACGACGACGAGGCCGTTCTTCAGGAGCCGGGACATGGTCGAGTAGACCTGCCCGTAGTGGAGCGGCCGGTCGTGGCCGAACTTCTCGTCGAAGGCCCGCTTGAGGTCGTAGCCGTGGCGCGGGCCGGACTCCAGGAGTCCCAGGAGGGTGTGACCGATGGACATGCGGATCACTGTACACGGGGTGTATACCCACGATGTATAGCGGTGGGCGGTTAAGCGGAACCGTTCCTTCACGCAACCATCGGCCCCGTCCGAGCGTCGGTTCCTCTGGGTATGGGTGCTGATTCTCACGTCCGGAAAAGACGTGATCGGTTGTCCTTTGTCTGCATCGGCGGTGTTAGCTGGCTAGCTGACCGATCCGGCGCGGGCGGGACACGGACCGAGGCACGCCGGGACACACGACGAGCGGAGCGACAGGACACATGGGCCGACCGGACAAGGGCAAGGCGAAGAAACGCGGCCTGCGCCGCCTCTTCTCCTGGAAGAAGCTCCTGGGCACCTTCTTCGTGTGCTGCCTGCTCGCCATGGGCGCCCTGTACGTCGTCTACCTCTTGGTCCCCGTGCCGTCGGCCAACGCCGAGGCGACCATGCAGAGCAACATCTACAAGTACGCCAACGGCAAGATCCTCGCCCGCACCGGCAAGATGAACCGCGAGATCGTCGGCCTGGAGAAGATCCCCGAGCCGGTCCAGAAGGCCTTCGTCGCCGCGGAGAACAAGTCCTTCTACAAGGACAACGGCGTCGACATCAAGGGCACCACCCGCGCCGCCTGGTCCACCCTCACCGGCAAGGGCAAGCAGGGTGGCTCGACCATCACCCAGCAGTACGTCAAGAACTACTACCTGAGCCAGGACCAGACGGCGACGCGCAAGCTCAAGGAAATGGTCATCGCCATCAAGGTGGACCAGAAGGAGAGCAAGAGCGCCATCCTCGCCGGGTACATGAACACGAGCTACTACGGGCGCAGCGCCTACGGCATCCAGGCCGCCGCCCGCTCGTACTACGGCGTCGACGCCACCCAGCTCACCACCGCGCAGGGCGCCTACCTCGCCTCGCTGCTCCAGGCGCCCAACCAGTACGACTGGGCCACCGCGAGCACCACCGGCCGCAAGCTCGTCGAGGAACGCTGGAACTACGTCCTCGACAACATGGTCGGCGAGGACTGGCTCTCGCCCTCCGAGCGGGCCGGCATGAAGTTCCCCGTGCCGCAGAAGCCCAAGCCCGCCCCCGGCATGGAGGGCCAGACCGGATACATCGTCGAGGCCGCCAACCAGGAGCTGATGCGCCAGGGCGTCAGCGAGGAGGACATCAAGGCCGGCGGCTGGACGATCACCCTCAACATCGACGAGAAGAAGCAGAAGGACCTCGTCAAGGCCGTCGACCGGGAGCTGGAGGACAAGCTCGACCGCAAGGGCGACAAGAAGCACGCCACCGTCCAGGCCGGCGCCACCTCCGTCGACCCGAAGACCGGCGCGGTCGTCGCGATGTACGGCGGCGTCGGCGCCACCGAGCACTGGATGTCCAACGCGACCCGCCGCGACTACCAGCCCGCCTCCACCTTCAAGCCGATCGTCCTCGCCTCGGCCCTCGACAACCGCGCGGTCACCCAGGACGGGCGGAAGATCGACCTCGCCACGGTCTACGACGGCACCAGCAAGCGCAAGGTCGTCGGCAGCGACATCCCCTTCTCCCCGGAGAACGAGGACAACCGCAGCTACGGCCCCGTCACCGTCCAGAAGGCCACCAACAGCTCCATCAACTCGGCCTTCGCCCAGATGATCGTCGACGTCGGCCCCGACAAGACCAAGCGGACCGCCCTCGCCCTCGGCATGAAGGACGGCGCCGACTTCGGCGAGACCCCCGCCATGTCCCTCGGCACCATGGGCGCCTCCACCCTGGACATGGCCGGCGTGTACGCCACGCTCGACAACCACGGCAAGAAGGTCACCCCGACCCTCGTGAAGGCCGCCTCCCACAAGGACCGCAAGGTCGAGCCCGTGAAGGCGATCGGCGAACAGGTCATCACGCGTACGGCCGCCGACACCGTCACCAAGGCCATGACGGGCGTCGTGCGGACCGGCTCCGGCTTCCGCGCCGCCGGTGACTACGAGGCCGCCGGCAAGACCGGCACCTCCGAGAACAACCGGTCCGCCTGGTTCGTCGGCTACACCCCCGAACTCGTCACCGCCGTCGGCCTCTTCGGCGAGGACACCAAGGGCAACCAGGTCACCCTCACCGACACCATCAACCCCGGCCGCGCCAACGGCGGCCGCACCCCGGCCCAGATCTGGGGCGCCTACACCACCAGCGCCCTCGACGGCGGATCCGACGCCTCCTTCGACCTGGACACCGACACCGCCTACCCGATCGAGCCGGACCCGGAGCCCACCCGGACCACCGAGGCGCCCGACGAGCCGACGGAGGAGCCGACCACGGCGTCCCCGGACCCCTCGGACCCGCCGACCACGCCGGCCACCACGCCGCCGACCCCCACGCGGGACCCGGTCACCACGCCGCCGACCGCCACGGAGGAGCCGCCGGTGACCGACGAGCCGTCCCCGCCTCCGTCGATCGAGCCGCCGAACCCGGACACCGGCCAGGACGGCGACAGCACCGGCCGCCCGCAGGGGTAGCGAAACGGAGAAGGCCGGACCCCTCGGGGTCCGGCCTTCGTCATGTCCGCGCGGCGGGCGGGGGACCGGCCCCGGAGGGCCGGCCGTTCCGCGGGGCGAGCGGCGCCTGTGCGCAGCCCGGTGTCAGCTGGGGGTGGCCAGCTCGAACCAGACGACCTTGCCGCCCGAGAGCCGCGTCGCCCCCCACCGCCTCGCCAGCCGGTTCACCAGGAAGAGACCGCGCCCGCCCTCGTCGGTGTCGCGCGCCCGCCGCTGCCGGGGCAGCTGCGGCGAGTCGTCGCCGACCTCGCAGCGCAGCACGTCCGTGCGCAGCAGCCGCAGCGTCACCGGCCGCTCCGCGTACCGCACGGCGTTCGTCACGACCTCGCTGATCAGCAGCTCGACCGAGTCCGTCAGCTCCTCCAGGTCCCAGCGGGCCAGCGCCCGCCGGGCGAGGCGCCGCGCCCGGCCCGGAGCCGCGTCCTCCGGTTCCAGGAACCAGTACGCCACGTCGCTCGGCGCGATCCCGTCGAAACGGGCCGCGAGCAGCGCGATGTCGTCGTCCCGGTCGCCCGGACCCAGCATGTCGAGGACGTCGTCGCAGAGCGCCTCCAGGGGCGGCGAGTGGTCCGGGCCCGTCAGCTGCGCGGTCGCCGCCAGGCGCTCCCGCAGCTGCTCGATGCCGGTCCACACGTCCCGCAGCCGGGACTCGACCAGACCGTCCGTGTACAGCAGCAGCGTGGCACCGGCCGGGGCGTCCAGCTCGACCGCCTCGAAGTCCACCCCGCCCACCCCGATCGGGGCGCCCGGCGGCACCCGCAGCACCTCGGCGCGGCCGCCGAGGTGGAGCAGTATCGGCGGCGGATGACCCGCGTTGGCGACCGTGATCCGGTGCGAGACCGGGTCGTACACCGCGTACATACAGGTCGCCATGCGGTTCTCGCCGAGCCGCTGCGCCTGCTCGTCCAGATGGTGCAGGACCTCCTGCGGCGGCAGGTCGAGCCCGGCCAGGGTCTGCGCGGTGGTGCGCAGCTGGCCCATGATCGCCGCCGAGGTCATCGAGTGGCCCATGACGTCGCCGACGACCAGGGCGACCCGGCTGCCGGGCAGCGGGATCGCGTCGTACCAGTCGCCGCCCACCCGGGCCGTCTCTGCCGCGGGCAGGTAGCGCGAGGCGAGCTTGACCCCGGTCGGCTGCGGCAGCGAGTCCGGCAGCATCGTCCGCTGGAGCTCGTCCGCGATGTACGCCTCACGGCCGTACAGCACGGCCTTGTCGATGCCGAGCGCGGTGTGCGTGGCCAACTGCGCCGCGACCAGGAGGTCGTTCGGCTCGAAACCCGCCCGCTCGGGACGGCGCAGGAACACGGCGGCGCCGATCACCCGGCGCCGGCCGCGCAGCGGGGCGAGCACCGCCCGCAGCCCGCCGGGCAGCGGATGGTCCGGGCCGAGCAGCTCGGTCAGCGCGGTCTTGGCGGCCGCGGAGTCGCCGAAGACCGGCCGCACCCCGCGCAGCACCTCGGCCAGCGCCCCGCCGGACCGCACCTCGCAGAGTTCGGCCGCGGGGGTCGGATCCGGATCGGGTACGAGGACGAGCTCCTCGCCCTCCAGTTCGCTTAACCGCAGCCGGTCGGTGCGGCGCAGCCGCAGCACGAACGGGGCCACCGGGCGTTCGTCGCCCACCGGCAGCGGGTCGCGGAGGTAGACCAGGATCTCGTCGGAGAAGGTCGGCACGGTGGCCCGGCACAGGCCGAGCACGATCTCGTCCAGGTCGATGCCGCGCGCGATGCGCCGGGTCGCCGCCCCGACGAACCGCAGCCGCTCGCCCTCGCGCCGCGCGGCGGTGTTCTCGCCGCGGGACGGACCGGGCGGCTGCGGGGAGACGGCGACGGCCACGGCGCCGCCGGGGGAGCCTCCCCCGAGGGGCGCCGCCGGCGCGACGCCGACCGGGGGCGCGTCCGTGCCGGGGGCCGCCGGGCCCGCCGGTCCGCCCGGCTGCGCGGGTACGTCGGAGGGCAGGCCGGCCGCCGCCGCCTCCTGGCGAGGGCGCGCGCGTTCCTGCGGCCGGGCAGCCAGGGGCTGCCGGCCTTCGTGGGAGGTGGGATGCTCCGTCACGCGTGGGATTCCGTCCGTCCGGGCCGGTGGTGCGATGCACTCGCTCTTCTCGCCGATGCCGCGCCTTCGGCAGGGCTAAACCCCTTGTGTGCGGCGGATGTCGAGGCTCCGCGCGTGGCGGCAACGGCGGGGGTCGGAACACCCGGGCAGACGTCCGGCACTGCTCTCCCCCTCGTGGATGACTTCTGGTCAGGTCCTGCGCTGTGCTCGGTCTTTGACGTGCTGTCCGATCGGTCTGACGTGGCGTTCGGTCCGCTTCCGCCGTGCGGAGGACGATCCTACGTTTGAACCCCGGGGGCGCATCAAGGGTCTCACGGTGCCGTGTGCGCCGGAGTGCGGTCCCAGTCGACCGGCAGCTCCGGAACCCGCCACGCCGGATCGGGTCTCCACTCCTCCCAGCCGTCCGCGAACGGCGTCCCCCACGCCCTGATCTGCTCGATCGCGAGGCGACCCGCCTCGTGGACCCGCGCGGCCTGCGCCGGGGACATCAGACCGGACCGCTGCGCCTGCGCGAACTCGTCCTCGTCCCGCCACAGCCAGCTGCGGTCCGGGTAGACGGAGATGTCGAGGAAGTGGTCCTCGGAGTCGAAGCCGCCGGACCACCGGACCCGCGGCTCCTCCAGGTTCACGTACCAGCTGCGGAAGCGCCAGCCGCGCTCCCAGAACAGCCACACCGACCACGGGTCGCCGGGCCGGGCCAGTTTCAGGACGCCGGTGCCGAACCACCGCGCGCGTTCGGTGGTGCGCGCGGCGGTGTAGCGGGTGGCGAGCGGCTCCTCGTGGACGGGAGTGCCGTCCACGAGCACGGGGCGGACGCACTCGGTGCCGGGCGCCATCCAGACCGCGAGCAGCTCGGGCGTGTCCTGCACGACCGTCACCGGTCGGCAGATGTGCACCTCTCCGGTGCCGTTGCCGCGGTAGCGCCAGAGGATGTGATCCCCGGGCGCCCAGTGCTGGGAGCCGACCGATCCTGTCATGCGCAGATCTTAGGGGCGCGCTCCCACGACCGCTGCGGCACAGATCACGGATGCGTCGGCTACCGGCCGGTCGCTACCGGCCGGTCACCGGGGACCGGCCGGTCCCCGCCGGACCGTCGCCCGGGCCGTGTCACGGGTGGGACGAGGGTGGTGCGGGGTCCGTCCGCGGTCGCCCTACGGGTGCGTCATGCGGAGGACGTCGAGCGCCTCGTCCAGCTGCTCGACCGTGAGGTCGCCGCGCTCCACGTACCCGGAGTCGAGCACCACCTCGCGGATGGTCCTCCGCTCGGCCAGCGACTTCTTCGCGACCTTGGCGGCCTCCTCGTACCCGATGTACTTGTTCAGCGGGGTGACGACGGACGGCGAGGACTCGGCGTACTCGCGGGCCCGTTCGACGTTGGCGGTGATCCCGTCCACCGTGCGGTCGGCGAGCAGCCGGGAGGCGTTGGCGAGCAGCCGTACGGACTCCAGGAGGTTCTTCGCCATGACCGGCAGCATCACGTTGAGCTCGAAGTTCCCGGCCGCGCCCGCCACCGCCACCGTGGTGTCGTTTCCGGTCACCTGCGCGGCGACCATCAGCACCGCCTCGGGGATCACCGGGTTCACCTTGCCCGGCATGATCGACGAGCCGGGCTGGAGGTCGGGGAGGTTGATCTCGGCCAGGCCCGTGCGGGGGCCGCTGGCCATCCAGCGCAGGTCGTTGGAGATCTTGGTGAGGGAGACGGCGATGGTGCGGAGCTGCCCGGACGTCTCCACCAGGGCGTCCCGGGCGCCCTGCGCCTCGAAGTGGTCGCGGGCCTCGGTGAGCGGCAGGCCGGTCGCGCGGGCGACCTCGGCGATGACGGCCGCGGAGAAGCCGGACGGGGTGTTGATGCCGGTGCCCACCGCCGTACCGCCGAGGGGGAGTTCGGCGAGGCGGGGCAGGGCGGACCGCAGCCGCTCGACGCCGTACCCGACCTGCGCCGCGTAGCCGCCGAACTCCTGGCCGAGGGTGACCGGGGTGGCGTCCATGAGGTGCGTACGGCCCGACTTCACGACCGTCGCGAATTCGGCCGATTTTCGCTCCAGGGCGGCGGCCAGGTGGTCGAGGGCGGGGATCAGGTCGCGGGTGACGGCGCCGGTGGCCGCGATGTGGATGGAGGACGGGAAGACGTCGTTGGAGGACTGCGAGGCGTTCACATGGTCGTTGGGGTGGACCTCGCGCCCCTCGGGGAGCCGCTCGGTGGCGAGGGTGGCGATCACCTCGTTGGTGTTCATGTTGGACGAGGTGCCCGAGCCGGTCTGGAAGACGTCCACCGGGAAGTGCGCGTCCCAGCGCCCGTCGGCGACCTCGGCCGCCGCCGCGACGATGGCCTCCGCGCGGTCCTTGTCGATCACCCCGAGTTCGGCGTTGACCTGGGCCGCGGCGGCCTTGATCCGGGCCAGGGCCTCGATGTGGGCGCGCTCCAGGCGCTGCCCGGAGATGGGGAAGTTCTCCACCGCCCGCTGGGTCTGGGCCCGCCACTTGGCGTGCGCGGGGACCCGCACCTCGCCCATGGAGTCGTGCTCGATCCGGTGGCCCTCGGCCCGGTCTGTCTCGTTCATGTGCTCCAACCTCCCACGCCGTGCCCGTCGGGGGGCGCCCCGAACCCCTCGAAAAAGATGAGCACTTGTCTTGTTCGATGTATTCCCATCACGCGTACCGGCCAGTAAAAACCGTGGGTAACCCCACTTCCAGGAGGCGCAATGAGGCGCACCAGGTACAGACTCCGCTGGCCCATCGCCGCCGTCGCCGCGGCGGCCGCCGCGCTCGGCACGATGACCGCCGCCGCCCCCGCCGGCGCGGCGGTCGGCGCCGCCACCGCCACCACGGCGGTGACCGCCGCCGTACCGCTCCCGCCCGAGCTGGAGGCGATCCGCGCCGCCGAGGCCACCAGGATCTACGGCAGCCCCGAGGAGCGCCCGCTCGCGCAGCGCAGGACCGGTCTGATCTCGCTCGGCGACAGCGAGATCTCCGGCGAGGGCGTCGGCACCTACGAGCCGCCCACCAACGGCCCCACCAACTGGTGCCACCGCTCGCCCGACGCGGCCATCCACCGCACCGGGATCCCCGCGGACCTCACGTTCAACGTGTCCTGCTCCGGCGCGTACACCGGCAACATCAGGATCGGCGGCTCCAAGCAGTACGCCGACGAGCTCGTCCAGAGCGACAACCTGGCCGTCAAGGCGCGCAACACCCGCATCAAGATGGTCCTGCTCGTCGCCGGCGCCAACGACGACCTGCAGTTCGGTCCCGTCATGACCGACTGCGTCACCCGCTACCTGCTGCTCCAGGGCGCCTGCGAGCCGAAGTACGCCCCCGGCTGGCAGGCCCGTGTCGACGGGCTCGTCCCCAAGGTCGAGCAGACCGTGCGCGACCTCAAGAGCGTCATGCGCGACGCCGGGTACGCCGACGGCGACTACAAGCTCGTCCTCATGGGTTACCCCAGCCCCATCGGCCCCGACTTCCACGACAACCCGAACTTCCCCGGCAAGCTGATCTGCGGCGGACTCGGCTACGACTCCGACACCGTCTGGGGCCGCAACACCGCCGTCCCCGCCTTCGAGCGCGGCATGCGGGCGGCGGCCGCCTCCACCGGCGCCGTCTACCTCGACAACTCGCGGCTCTTCCACGGCCACGAGGTCTGCATGGAGGACTCCTGGGCCCGGGGCCTCTACATCGACCTCTCGAAGCCCGGCACCCCGGACGAGAACTCGGTGCGGCAGTCCTTCCACCCCAACGCGCGCGGGCACGCCGCCTTCGCGTCCTGCCTCACCCAGATCTACAACTCCGGATCGCGTGAGGCGAGTTGCGCCGACGTGAACTCCTCCGGCACACCGACGCTCTTCCCGCTCGCCTGGGACGACGCGTACCGGCCGCTGAAGAACCAGGCGACCGGCGACTGCCTCGACGTCGAGGCGGCCTCCTCGGCCAACGACACCGGTGTCCTCGGCTGGGACTGCCACGGCGGCCGCAACCAGGGCTGGTGGTACGACTCCACCCGCATGACGGTCCACACCCAGCTCACCCAGGACCGCTGCCTGGACGTCCCCGCCTCCGGCTATCAGGCCGGCCGGTCCGTCATCATCTGGAACTGCCACGGCGGCGCCAACCAGAAGTTCGTCCGTGACGGCGCCACGCTCCGCCCCGCCGACGCGACGGGGCTCTGCCTCACCCAGGCCGCCGCGAGGCAGCTGGTCCGCCTCCAGAACTGCGACGGCTCGGCGAACCAGAAGTTCGCGTAGCACTCCACGTACGACCGTGGCCGGGTCCACGCACCACCGTGGCCGTGTCCACGTACGACCGTGGCCCCCGTCCGATCCGGACGGGGGCCACGGTCCTGCCCGGGGCCGCCCGGTCGGCCCTCAGAGCACCTTGAGCGTGGTGCGGGCCAGTTCGTACGCCGGGAGCATCGCCCGGTGCTCCTCGGTGTCCATCCCGCCGAGGCGCACGATCACGGTCCCCTTCGGGGTGGCGACGGCGAAGGCGCGTGCCTCCTTCGACTCCTCCAGCAGCTCGCTGTAGGTCGTGAACGTCACCTCGGTGACGGGGAGGGTGCCGGTCGAGGTCTCCTTGTAGACGGCCTTCGAGGCGTTCTCCTCGGCCTTCACGAACCCTTCGAGCGCGGCCCGCGCGGGCCCCTTCCCGGCCGTCCACACCTGGAGGAATCCGATGTGCCCGGCCGGCTTGGCGTCCACCTCGCAGCGCACGGTGGCCGGGCCGCGCCGGGTGAGCTCCGCGAAGTCCGGGTCCTCGGGGTCCTTCACCGCCTTCGGCTCCCACTTCTCCGCGAGCCCGAACGAGACGGGCAGCGGGCAGGCCGTCCCGGGCCCGCCGAGGGTCGCCGCCGAGGCCGCGGCCTCCGGAGGCGCCTCCGTGCCCGGCGCGGTCGTCGCCGGAGGGGCCGAAGGGCGGGCTCCGGTGGCGACCTCGGGCAGCGGCTCCGGACCGCCGCAGCCGGTCAGCAGCAGCCCCGCCGCCAAGGCGGCGGCCGGGGCCAGGGTCCGTATCGGGTGTCTCATGCGCAGGAGCGTATCCGCGCCCCGGACCCCGGCCCGACGGGCCCCTACGAGAGCTTGCCGCCGTAGTCGGGGAGCTTGAAGGTGCGCTCGGCGTGGCCGCCGACCAGGTCGGTGGTGTTGTTGCCGATGTTCGCGATGATCGTGTAGCCCTTGGCCTCGATCTCCGCGCGCTTCTCCGTCTTGTACGCGCTGACCTCGGCGAACAGGTCGGGCAGGGACCGCACGTACAGACCGTCGACGGGGTACCCGGCCTGCTTCAGGTTCCAGTCGGTGAGGGAGTGGATGATGCCGGGACGGGCGGTGACGAAGAAGACCTTCACGCCGCGCTCGTGGGCGTCCCGGGCGAGCTCGCGCACATCCGCGATGGCGGGGGTCGGCAGCTCCCAGAACGGGTGAAAGTCCGTCTCCAGGGAGCTGTTGTCGATGTCGAGGACGATCGCCTGCTTCTCGCGGCCGACGTTCTCGGAGCGCTGCTCGATGTACGGGCGGGCCTGGTCGACGACGGCCGCCACGTCACGGAGCCAGGTCCGGTAGTCGACGTCCTTGAAGGCCGCGGTCGACGTGCTGTGGTGGTCGGGGTTCGAGGCGGAGGCGGCGGGCGCCGGACCGACGACGAGGAAGGCCGTCAGGGCGAGCGTGGCGGTGGTTCCGGCGGCGGCGCGCCTGCGGAGGGGGGTCACGGGCATGGGGGGCTCCTTGGTCGACCAGCTCAGGACTTTGGCATGCTCGCGCCCAATACTGGACAGTAGGCAACGAGATGGCTACCAGTCGGTAGCGACTTTCTGAGCGAACGTCGACGCCGGGGCCCCGCGCACGACGACGCCCCCCGGTCCGGGCGGACCGAGGGGCGCGAGTCGGCGAGGTGGTTACGCGAGGCCGGGGCCGCGCACCGGGATGTGCGTGAACGTCGGCTCCGGGGCCGGGTTCTGGAAGAAGTCGTTGCCCTTGTCGTCCACGACGATGAACGCCGGGAAGTCCTCGACCTCGATCCGCCAGACCGCCTCCATGCCGAGCTCCTCGTACTCGACGACCTCGACCTTCTTGATGCAGTCCTGCGCGAGACGCGCGGCCGGGCCGCCGATCGAGCCGAGGTAGAAACCGCCGTGGCTGCCGCACGCGTTCGTGACCTGCTGCGAGCGGTTGCCCTTCGCCAGCATCACCTTCGAGCCGCCCGCCGCCTGGAACTGCTCGACGTACGAGTCCATCCGGCCCGCCGTGGTCGGACCGAAGGAACCGGAGGCGTACCCCTCGGGGGTCTTCGCGGGACCCGCGTAGTAGACCGGGTGGTCCTTCAGGTACTGCGGCATCTCCTCGCCCGCGTCCAGCCGCTCCTTGATCTTGGCGTGCGCGATGTCGCGCGCCACGACCAGCGGGCCGTTCAGGGAGAGGCGGGTCTTGACCGGGTACTTGGTCAGCTCGGCGAGGATGTCGTCCATCGGCTGGTTCAGGTCGATGGTGACGACGTCGCTCTCCTCGGAGAGGTGCTCGTCCGTGGTGTCCGGCAGGAAGCGCGCCGGGTCGGTCTCCAGCTGCTCGAGGAAGACGCCCTCGGCGGTGATCTTCGCGACCGCCTGGCGGTCGGCCGAGCAGGAGACGGCGATGGCGACGGGCAGCGAGGCGCCGTGGCGGGGGAGACGGACGACGCGCACGTCGTGGCAGAAGTACTTGCCGCCGAACTGCGCGCCGATGCCGATCTTCTGCGTCAGCTCGAAGACCTTCTCCTCCAGCTCCTTGTCGCGGAAGCCGTGGCCGGTCACGGCCGAGCCCTCGGTGGGCAGCTCGTCCAGGTAGTGCGCGGAGGCGTACTTCGCGGTCTTGAGCGCGAACTCGGCGCTCGTGCCGCCGACGACGATCGCCAGGTGGTACGGCGGGCAGGCGGCCGTGCCGAGCGAACGGATCTTCTCCTCCAGGAACTTCATCATGCTCGCCTCGTTGAGGACGGCCTTCGTCTCCTGGTAGAGGAAGGACTTGTTGGCGGAGCCGCCGCCCTTGGCCATGAAGAGGAACTTGTACGCGCCGCCGTCGGTCGCGTACAGCTCGATCTGCGCGGGCAGGTTCGAGCCGGTGTTCTTCTCCTCCCACATGGTCACCGGGGCCATCTGCGAGTACCGCAGGTTCAGCTTGGTGTAGGCGTCGTAGATGCCCTTCGACAGGGCCTCCTCGTCGCGCCCGGAGGTCAGCACGTTCTGGCCGCGCTTGCCCATCACGATCGCCGTGCCCGTGTCCTGGCACATGGGCAGGACGCCGGCCGCGGCGATGTTCGCGTTCTTGAGGAGGTCGAGCGCGACGAACTTGTCGTTGCTCGACGCCTCCGGGTCGTCGATGATCCGGCGCAGCTGGGCCAGGTGGGCCGGGCGCAGGAAATGCTGGATGTCGTGGATGGCCTCGGCGGCCAGGGTGCGCAGCGCCTCCGGCTCGACCGTGAGGAACGTACGGCCGTCGGCCTCGAAGGTGGAGACACCTTCGGAGGTCACCAGGCGGTAGGGCGTGGTGTCCTCTCCCAGGGGGAGCAGATCGGAGTACGCAAACTCTGGCATGGGGGCCATTCCTCACTCGGCAAGACGGCGCACCGCCTCCGTTGGCGAGTGCGCCCTCCAGCGTAGAACGCGGGTCGGGGGCCGGTCCTGTGAGGTAAGGCTCACTTGGGACGGGCACCACGCCGGAGTGGCGTGATCGCGTCTTCGTCCACAGGGCACGGCCCCGCCCCCTGGTCGCGATCTATCGCGTTTCGCTAGGCTGGCTCCGTGGACCTCGAAAAGAAGCCCGAACCCGAAGAGCAGCCGCAGCCGCAGCGGTCGGCCCCGCCTGCCGAGAAGGCCTCCGCCGAGACCGTGTTCGCCGATCCGCAGGGCGCGTTGCGGGCCTCGGACGCGGACCGGGACAGGATCGCGGACATCCTCAGGGACGCCCTCGCCGAGGGACGGCTCGACCCGGAGGAGCACTCGGACCGGATCGACGCCGTGTACCGGGCGAAGACCGTCGGGGAGCTGGAGCCGATCGTCCGCGACCTGCCGGGCGCGCGGACCCGCCAGGAGCCCGCGCCGGACTACGGGTACGGCCCGGACGACCCCGACGCCACCCCGGAGAACCTCGTCGCGATCTTCTCCAGCACGACCCGTAAGGGCCGCTGGCGGGTGAGCCGCCGGACGAACGCGTTCGCGCTCTTCGGCAACATCGAGATCGACCTGACCGAGGCGATCTTCGCCCAGCGCCTGACCACCATCAACGCGACGTCGATCTTCGGCAACGTGGAGGTCCGCGTCCCGGAGAACATCAGCCTGCGCGGCAACGGCAGCGGGATCTTCGGCAACTTCGAGGTCGTGACCCTGGAGGGCGTCGACCCGCAGGCCCCGGTCGTCGTCATCAACGGCTACTCGGTCTTCGGGAACGTCGAGGCCAGACCCAAGCGCGGCAAGTGGATCACCGACCTCCAGGACAGGATGCGGAAGCACCTCGGGCACTGAACTCGGGTACTCGGGCGCTGAACTCGGGCGCGGAGTTCGGGCGCTGGGTGGGGTCGCGCGGCCGGGGGCGGGTCCGACACGGGTCCGGGACGGGTCGGTTGGTCCCCGGACGTCGGCTTCGCGCGTCCTGGCCGGATGATCCCGAGGGGTCCGCTCCGTGCGTACGGGCCGGAGATCCCCCGGGGCCCGATCGGGGACTGACCGGAATTCGTCTTCGGGTATCCGCAGTGCGGAACGGCGCGGTACGCAGTGCATAGGCGCGCGCACAGCGGGTAGGGCTGCTGCATCGCCGCTCGCTCGCGAAGCCGTCGTCAGGAGTAGACCGTGCTGCAACCGCCGCATCAGCCCCTCCAGGTCGCCGCCGTCCCCCCTCAGCGCGCCCCTGCCCGGGAGGACGAGGCCGGTCCATGGCACGCGGAGGCGGTGTGTCGCCGCGACGAGGCCGGACTCTTCTTCGCCCCCTCCAAGGAGCCGACGGCCGCGCGGCTCGCGCGTGAGGCGGCGGCCAAGCGGGTCTGCGGGCGCTGTCCGGTGATGGTCGAGTGCCGGGAGCACGCGTTGCTGCAGCCCGAGCCGTACGGGGTGTGGGGCGGGCTGACCGCGGCGGAGCGCCGCGTCGCCCTGGCCCGGCGCCGGCGGCGCGAGGTGGAGCTGAGGAAGGCCGCCGCGACCGAGCGGATCGCCCAGGCGGGCTGAGACGGACCGTACGAGAAGGGGCGCCCCCACCGCACATGGGGGCGCCCCTCTTCGTACCGTCCGACCGGCCGCGTGGGCCGTGACCGTGGACTCAGTTGGCGCGATCGAAGTCGATCTTGCTGTACGCGCGCAGCTTCGAGAGCCGGTGCGTGGAGTCGATCTGGCGGATCGTGCCGGACTTCGAGCGCATCACCAGCGACGAGGTGGTCGCGGTCTCCGAGCGGTAGCGGACGCCGCGCAGCAGCTCGCCGTCCGTGATGCCGGTGGCGACGAAGAAGACGTTGTCACCGCTGACCAGGTCGTTCGTGGAGAGCACGCGGCCCAGGTCGTGACCCGCGTCGATCGCCTTCTGGCGCTCGGCCTCGTCCTTGGGCCACAGCTTGCCCTGGATGACACCGCCCAGGCACTTTATGGCGCAGGCCGAGATGATGCCCTCGGGCGTACCGCCGATGCCGAGGAGCAGGTCCACGCCGGTGCCCTCGCGGACGGCCATGATCGAGCCCGCGACGTCACCGTCCGTGATGAACTTGATGCGGGCGCCGGTCTCGCGGATCTCCTTGACGATGCCCTCGTGACGGGGGCGGTCCAGGATCACGACCGTGACGTCCTCGGGGGCCATGGCCTTGGCCTTGGCGACCCGGCGGATGTTGACCGAGACGGGCGCGTTGATGTCGACGAAGTCGGCGGCCTCGGGGCCGGTGACCAGCTTGTCCATGTAGAAGACCGCGGACGGGTCGAACATGGTGCCGCGGTCGGCGGCGGCCAGGACGGCGATCGCGTTGGGCATGCCCTTGGCGTTGAGCGTGGTGCCGTCGATCGGGTCGACGGCGATGTCGACCTCGGCACCGGTGCCGTCGCCGACCCGCTCGCCGTTGAACAGCATCGGGGCTTCGTCCTTCTCGCCCTCGCCGATGACGACGACGCCGTTCATCGAGACGGTGGAGATCAGGGTCCGCATCGCGTTGACCGCGGCGCCGTCCGCACCGATCTTGTCGCCGCGGCCGACCCAGCGGCCGGCGGCCATGGCGGCGGCCTCCGTGACGCGGACCAGTTCCAGGGCGAGGTTGCGGTCGGGGGCCTCGGGTGAGACCTCCAGCTCGGACGGCAGGGAGTGCTCGGTCATCGGAGCGCACCTTTCTGTACGGCGACGGCCGGAAGGTAAAGAGGGTGATACGACTCTATCGGTACGTCGACATAATGAGCAGAGGGGCCCACGTATGAGCACGGACCCTTGATGCGACCATGGTGGGCGTGGCAGGTATGCGAGGCAGGCAGACGGTACGCGGGATGATCCAGTCCCTTGGGGTGATCCTGGTCGCCGCGGGGGTGATGTATCTCTTCATCCCGCACGACGAGAGCGCCGAACCGGTCAAGGCGAAGGACTACCGGGTCGAGCTCCTGACGGCTCAGCGGGCGGCGCCGTATCCGGTGATGGCGCCCGAGGGTCTCGGCGAGGGATGGAAGGCGACGGTCGTCTCGTACAAGCGCGAGAAGTCCGACGCCTGGCAGCTCGGTTTCCTCTCCCCGGACACCCAGTACGTGGCGATCCACCAGTCGACGGCGGCGCCGAACACCTATGTGCCCGACGTGACCCACCGGGCGAAGAACACCGGGAGGACCCAGACGGTGGCGGGCCAGGTCTGGCAGCGCTGGGAGGGCCCCAAGTACGACGCGCTCGTCCGTGTGGACGGCGGCGCGACGACGGTCGTGACCGGCACGGCCTCGTTCGACCAGCTCGCCGAGATGGCGGGCTCGCTCCGGGCACAGAAGGTCTGAGACTTCGACAGGCGTACGAGAAGGGCCCCGCACTCATGGAGTGCGGGGCCCTTCTCGTACGGCTCGGATCTCGCGTACGGCCTCGGACGGGTCAGACGGTGGTGACGACCTCGTCGAAGGACAGGCGCGGGGAGCGGGGGAACCAGGCGTCCTCGCCGGGCTTGCCGATGTTGACGACCATCAGCGGGGTGTGGTCGGCGTCCAGGAACTCCTTCTGGATGCCGGCGAAGTCCACGCCGGTCATCGGGCCGGCGGCCAGGCCGGCGGCGCGGACGCCGACGATGAAGTAGGCGGCCTGGAGGGCGGCGTTCAGGACGGCGGACTGCTCGCGGACCGGGCGCTCGGCGAAGAACATGTCCTTGGCCTGCGGGAAGTGCGGGAGCAGGGCCGGGAGCTCCTCGTGGAACTCGTTGTCGGCGGAGAGGATCGCGACGAGCGGCGCGGTGGCGGTCTTGGGCCGGTTGCCCTCGGCCATGTGCGCGACCAGACGCTCGCGGGCCTCGGGGGAGCGGACCAGGGTGATGCGCAGCGGGGTCTGGTTGAAGGCGGTCGGGCCGTACTTCACCAGGTCGTAGATCGCCTGGACCTGCTCGTCGGTCACCGGCTCGTCGGTGAACGTGTTGGCGGTGCGGGCCTCGCGGAAGAGGAGATCCTGAGCGGCGGGGTCAAGGGCGAGAGACATGCTGCGTACCTTCCGGACTGCAAAGGGGGGTCGCTCGTACGGGGTTCAAGCGATGTCTCGACAGTACGGCTCGATTGATGAAACTTCAACTAATCCATCCGGATAGTGATCCGCTTCACTCGGAAGTCTACGCCAGACCCCACGCGGACGGGTCGCGGGTCGATGGACGAGGGGGCGCCACCACTGCGGAGGAGCGGCGAGGCGCCCCTGGGGACGGGCCGCCGGTCCTCACATGGGCGGGCATCAGTCCCCACGGGCGGGCGGCCGGCCCTCGCGGACGGGCCGTCGGTCCCCACGGGCGGGCGGCCGGTCCTCGCGGGCGGGCCGTCGGTCCCCACGGGCGGGCCGTCGGGCCCCACGGATGGGGCGTCAGTTCCCACGGTCGGGCGGCCGGTCCCCACGGAGGGGGCGTCAGTCCCCACGGGCGGGCGGCCGGTCATCACAGGCGGGGCCGCCGGTCCCCACCGATGGGGCGCGTCCCCGCCGGCGCGGCGGTTACTCCTCCCCGTCCCCCTCCCGCCCCGCGCCACCCGCGCCGTTCTCCTCCGCCGCGCGCTCCGCCGCGAGCGAGGCGTCGAGGCGGGCCCGCGCCCCCTCAAGACGGCGCCGGCAGACCTTCGCCAGCTCCTCGCCCCGCTCCCAGAGCGCCAGGGACTCCTCCAGGGACGTTCCGCCCGCTTCGAGCCGCCGGACGACCTCGATCAGCTCGTCCCGCGCCTGCTCGTAGCCGAGCGCCGCCTCTTCCGTACCGCTTGCCATCTGCCGCTCCACCCTCCGTGTCCGGTTCTCTCGTCTTCTCTCGCGCACGCCCTCGGCGGCCCCGCTCACTCAGGCCGGATCGGCCACCCGCCGCACCCCGAACTCGCCCTCCGCGACCCTGGCCCGCAGCTCCTCGCCCTCCGCGACCTCCTCCGGGGAGCGGACCACCGTGCCGTCCGCCCGCTGGAGCACCGCGTACCCCCGCTCCATCGTCGCGGCGGGCGACAGCGCCCGGACCCGCGCGCGCGTGTGGGACAGCTCCGAGTCCGCGCGGTCCAGGAGGTGCCCGAGGACGCGCCGGCTCCGGGCGAGCAGCGCCACCAGTTCGTCCTCGCGGACCTCCACCATCCGCTGCGGGTGCTCCATGACGGGCCGCGCCAGCGCGTGCGCGAGGCCGCGCTCCTCCCGGTCGAGGAGGCCCCGTACGGTCCGCAGGGCCCGGTCGCGTAGCCCGCGCACCCGGTCCAGTTCCTCCCCGACGTCCGGGACGACCTTCTTGGCCGCGTCGGTCGGGGTCGAGGCGCGCAGATCGGCCACCAGGTCGAGCAGGGGAGCGTCGGGCTCGTGCCCGATGGCCGAGACCACCGGCGTACGGCACTCGGCGACGGCTCTGATGAGCTGCTCGTCCGAGAACGGCAGCAGGTCCTCGACGCTGCCGCCGCCCCGGGCGACGATGATCACGTCGACGTCCTCGTGGGCGTCGAGCTCCTTGACCGCCTGCACGACCTGGGGGACCGCCTTCACGCCCTGCACCGCCACGTTGCGCACCTCGAAGGCGACGGCGGGCCAGCGGCGCCGCGCGTTCTCCAGGACGTCCCGCTCCGCCGCCGACGCGCGGCCGCAGACGAGCCCGATCCGGTGCGGCAGGAACGGCAGCGGCTTCTTCCGGTCGAGGGCGAAGAGCCCCTCGGAGGCCAGGCTCCGCTTCAGCTGCTCGAGCCGGGCGAGCAGCTCGCCGATCCCGACGGGCTTGATCTCCACCGCCCGCAGCGACAGCTGCCCGCGCGGCGCGTACCACTCGGGCTTGGCGCGCACGACGACCCGGGCGCCCTCGGACACGACGTCCGCGACGGCGTCGAAGACCTGGCGGTAGCAGGTGACGCCGATGGAGATGTCGTACGAGGGGTCCCGAAGGGTCAGGAAGACGACCCCGGCGCCGGGGCGCCGGGACAGCTGGGTGATCTGCCCCTCGACCCAGATCGCCCCGAGCCGGTCGATCCACCCCCCGATCAGCCGGGAGACCTCACCGACGGGAAGCGGTGCTTCGGCGGACGTAGTCAGAGCCATGGACCGAGCGTAACCGCGCGGTACGACATCGTCAGGGGCGCACACGGCGCCGACCTCGGCGCCGACCTCCACGCCGGCCCCGGCGCCCCGCCTCGCGACAACACCTCCGCCCCGCCCCGCGTCGACCTCCGCCCCGCCCCGCGTCGACCTCAGCGCCCCGCCGGGGTTCGCGTCGCGCCCTGGACGGCGAGGACCACCAGGCCCACGCCCAGCCACACCACGCCCACCACCTGCGCCGCCACCGAGGCCTCGACGATGACCGCGATCAGGATCGCCGCCCCGACGACCGGCAGGACGACGTGCTTGAGGAGGTTCGGCGGCCCCTCGGCCCGTCGTACCGCGAACCAGCCCACCACGCTCGCGTGCAGCAGCACGAAGGCCGTCAGCGCGCCGACGTCCACCACCGACACCAGGTGGTCGAGGCCGTCGTCCCGCCGGGCCGCCCACACCGCCGCGATCATCGTCACCGTCGCCGCCACGAGCAGCGCCACCCGCGGTACGCCGCCGTCCGTCCGGGCGAGCAGGTGCGGCAGGCGCCGGTCGCGGCCCATCGCGAACAGGAGCCGGGCACCGGCCGCCTGCCCGGCGAGCGCCGCGAAGGCCGCGCCGATCGCCTTCGAGACGGCCACCAGGTCGTGCAGCCAGCCGCCGACCGAGACGTCCACGGCGTCGTAGAAGGCCGAGCCCTGCTTACCCGGGTCGGCCGCGAGCTCGGCGGAGGAGACCGGTTCGAGAAGCGCGACCAGCCAGGACTGCGCCACGAAGAGGACGCCCGCGAGGGCCAGGCAGAACAGCACCGCCCGCGCCACCTTCGCCGAGCCGCCCGTGACCTCCTCGGCGAAGGAGGCGATGGCGTCGAAGCCCAGGTAGGAGAGGACGGCCACCGACACGGCGCCGAGGACCGCGGCGAGCGAGAAGGAGGCGTCGCCGGTGAGCGGCGACCACCAGTCGCGCTCCGCCCCGTCCCGTACGAGCACCACGATCGCGGAGACGACGAAGACCAGCAGGACGACGATCTCCATCGCGAGCACCGCGAAGCCGACCCGGGCCGCGGCCCGTACGCCCCAGAGGTTGAGCAGCGTGGTCACGACGACGGCGATCCCGGTCCACACCCACCGGTCCACCTCCGGCACGAGCGCCTCCATCGCGATCCCCGCGAAGAGGTAGGCGACGGCCGGGATGAGCAGGTAGTCGAGCATCGCCATCCAGCCGGCGATGAAGCCGGGCCCTTCGCCGAGGCCCTTGCGCGCGTACGTGAAGACGGAGCCGGCCTGCGGCGCGACCCGCACCATCTGCGCGTAACTGAACGCCGTGAAGGCCATGGCGACGGTGGCCACGACGTACACCAGTGCGACCGCGCCGCCCGACTTGGCGTCGAGCGTGCCGAAGACGCCGACGGGCGCCATGGGCGCGATGAAGAGCAGCCCGTAGACGACGAGGTCACGGAACCCGAGGTTCCGTCGAAGCTCCGTGTGTTCCTCGCGCGCCGCCACCTGCGGTTCCTCGGCCATGGCCACAGTTTCGGCCACGGCACCGATCAATCCGCTCACCGACGCGGCCTTACGATGGGACGCATGACTGCAACGCCCGCGTCGACGCCCGATTCCGCCCCCGCGACGAACCGCCCGAAGCGTGTCCTGCTCGCCGCTCCCCGCGGCTACTGCGCGGGCGTGGACCGTGCCGTGATCGCGGTGGAGAAGGCCCTGGAGCAGTACGGGGCGCCGATCTACGTCCGGCACGAGATCGTCCACAACAAGTACGTCGTCCAGACCCTGGAGCGGAAGGGCGCGATCTTCGTCGACCAGGCGACCGAGGTGCCGCCGGGGAACATCGTGATGTTCTCCGCGCACGGTGTCGCCCCGACCGTCCACGAGGAGGCCCGCCAGGGCCGGCTCGCGACCATCGACGCCACCTGCCCGCTGGTCACCAAGGTCCACAAGGAAGCCGTCCGCTTCGCCAACGACGACTTCGACATCCTCCTCATCGGCCACGAGGGCCACGAGGAGGTCATCGGCACCTCCGGCGAGGCCCCCGACCACATCCAGCTGGTCGACGGCCCCGACGACGTCGCCAAGATCGAGGTCCGCGACCCGTCCCGGGTCGTCTGGCTCTCGCAGACCACGCTCTCGGTCGACGAGACGATGGAGACGGTCGACGCGCTGAAGGAGAAGTTCCCGCAGCTGATCTCCCCGCCGTCCGACGACATCTGCTACGCCACGCAGAACCGCCAGATCGCGATCAAGGAGCTGGCCGGCCAGGCCGAGCTGGTGATCGTCGTCGGCTCCCGGAACTCCTCCAACTCGATCCGCATGGTCGAGGTCGCCAAGCAGGCCGGCGTCCCCGCCGCGTACCTCGTCGACTTCGCGAGCGAGATCGACGAGGCCTGGCTGGAGGGCGTGACCAGCGTCGGCCTCTCCTCCGGCGCCTCCGTCCCGGACATCCTCGTGCAGGAGGTCCTGGAGTGGCTCTCCGAGCGCGGCTACGCGGACGTGGAGATCGTCAAGACGGCCGACGAGTCGCTCACCTTCTCGCTGCCCAAGGAGCTCCGCAACAAGGACCTGCGGGCCGTGGCGGAGAAGCTCGGCGCGGGCGCGCCCGCCCCGTCCGCCAAGGAGTAACCCGGCTCCACAGCCCTTACCGTGGGTTCCATGAACGTCTTCGGAGTGGACATCGGCGGCTCGGGCATCAAGGGTGCTCCCGTGGACCTGGAGCGCGGGGCGCTCACCGAGGAGCGCCACAAGGTACTGACCCCGCAGCCCGCCACACCCGACGGTGTGGCGGGCTGCGTCGTGGAGGTCGTGGAGCACTTCGGCTGGACCGGACCGGTGGGGGTGACCTTCCCGGGAGTGGTCACGGGCTCCACCATCAGGACGGCGGCGAACGTCGACCGGTCGTGGATCGACGTGGACGCGGGCACGCTCCTCAGCGACCGCCTGGGCGGCCTCCCGGTGACCGTCCTGAACGACGCCGACGCGGCCGGCATCGCCGAGATGACCTTCGGCGCGGGCCGGGGCCGCAAGGGCACGGTCATCATGCTGACGCTGGGCACGGGCATCGGCTCGGCCCTCTTCGTCGACGGCCGCCTCGTCCCGAACACGGAGCTGGGCCACCTGGAGCTCAAGGGCCACGACGCGGAGACCAGGGCGTCGACGAAGGCCAAGGAGGACGAGGACCTCAGCTGGGAACACTGGGCCACGCGCCGGGTACGGAAGTACCTCGCGCACGTGGAGATGCTGTTCTCGCCGGAGCTCTTCATCATCGGCGGCGGGGTCAGCCGCAAGGCGGACAAGTTCCTCCCGCTGATCGAGGGCATCCGCGCGGAGATCGTCCCGGCGGAACTCCAGAACAACGCGGGGATCGTGGGAGCGGGTATGGCGGCCGGGGCGGCGTGACGCCGGCCCGGAGGCGGCGCGGGGCGGGAAGCTGGACGACCACGGGTACGGGACCCGGTCACGGGTCCCGTACGGGCCGGGCGACCGGGTACAGGCCAAGGCCTCGGGTCCGTACGGGCCGGGTGACCGGGTAGGGGCCGTGGCCTCGGGTCCGTACGGGGCGGGCGACCGGGTACAGGCCATGGCCTCGGGTCCGTACGGGCCGGGCGACCGGGAAGGGGCCTTGCCTCGGGTCCGTACGGATCAGCCCACCGGGCGGCGGCGGGGGGTTCCGCCCCTTCCGCCGGCGCCGGGTGCCTCACCGGTGGGCGGGGCTGTGGCGCGGGCGTGCTGGCGACGCCCGATCTCCCGGACCTTCCGGACGCTCGCGATGAGCCCGGCGACGAGGGTGCCGCCGTACAGCCAGCCGGCGTGCACGGCGAGGGCGGTCACGACGGCCATGGCCTGGCCGCCGAAGCCGCCCGTGCCGCCCGCGATGGGGATGACGCCGACGGCGAAGGCGATGGGGACGCCGATCGGGGCGGTGACGAGGTCGGCGGTGCGGACCCAGAGCGCGGTCAGGGCACTCACCGGCAGGAACAGCAGTCCGTAGACGACGGGGGAGCCGTCGAGGAGCAGCAGGTCGAGGAAGCCCAGCGTCAGCATGACGGCGGAGGCGAAGAGCCCGGCGCCCAGCCCGGTGAGCCGGGGCTGGGGGAGCCGCCGGAGGGCGAGGACGACGGGTGGCACGGGCCGGCCGCCGGGCGTCCGCCCGACGGGCTTGCCGGCCGGTCCCACCGCCCCGGCGCGTTCGACGCGGGCGGCGCCCGGGGTCCGCCGGGTGCGGCCCGTCACGCGGTAGACGGCAGCGCCCTCCACGAGCGCGCCGGGCGGTGCGACCGGCGGCTCGGCGGGGGTTTGCGGCCGTCGGCGGCCTTGCGGCTGACTTGTCCTGTGCTGCTCCACCCCACCAACGTAGGTCGGGAAGGGGCGGGAACAGGGTCCGGGACACGCCCTTTGGGTGACCTTGCCCCCGAGAACGACCGAAGGTCGGCGTCACTGGCCGGTTCGGCCCGCCCGTAAACTGGGGGATCGGCCCCCCGTCCACACTTCAGGAAGTCGCCACCGTGTCGCTCACGATCGGAATCGTCGGTCTGCCGAATGTCGGCAAGTCGACCCTGTTCAACGCCCTGACCAAGAACGACGTGCTGGCGGCCAACTACCCGTTCGCCACGATCGAGCCCAACGTCGGCGTCGTCGGCGTCCCCGACCCCCGGCTGACCAAGCTCGCGGAGATCTTCAGCTCCCAGCGCGTCCTCCCGGCGACGGTCGACTTCGTCGACATCGCGGGCATCGTGCGCGGCGCGAGCGAGGGCGAGGGTCTCGGCAACAAGTTCCTGGCGAACATCCGCGAGTCGGACGCGATCTGCCAGGTCATCCGCGCCTTCAAGGACGAGAACGTCGTCCACGTCGACGGCAAGGTCTCGCCGAAGGACGACATCGAGACGATCAACACGGAGCTGATCCTCGCGGACCTCCAGACGATCGAGAAGGTCCTGCCGCGCCTCCAGAAGGAGATGCGGATCAAGAAGGACACGGCGCCCAAGGTCGCGGCGGTCGAGGCCGCCCAGGCGATCCTGGAGAAGGGCGACACCCTCTTCTCGCAGGGCATCGTCCAGGGCTCGGAGAAGGCGGAACTCCTCCACGACCTGCACCTGCTCACCACCAAGCCGTTCCTCTACGTGTTCAACGTGGACGAGGACGAGCTGACGGACGACGCCTTCAAGGCGGAGCAGAGCGCGCTCGTGGCCCCGGCGGAGGCGATCTTCCTCAACGCCAAGCTGGAGCAGGACCTGGCCGAGCTGGACGAGGAGGACGCCATGGAGCTCCTCCAGTCCGTCGGCGCCGAGGAGCCCGGCCTGGCCACCCTCGCCCGCGTCGGCTTCGCCACCCTCGGCCTCCAGACCTACCTGACGGCCGGCCCGAAGGAATCCCGCGCCTGGACGATCAAGCAGGGCGCGACGGCCCCCGAGGCGGCCGGTGTCATCCACACCGACTTCCAGAAGGGCTTCATCAAGGCCGAGGTCATCTCCTTCGCCGACCTCGTCGAGACCGGCTCGGTCGCCGAGGCCCGCTCGAAGGGCAAGGCCCGCATGGAGGGCAAGGAGTACGTCATGCAGGACGGCGACGTGGTGGAGTTCCGCTTCAACGTCTGACGGTCTGTGACACCTGTGCCCGATTCGCCGGTTGGCGGGTCGGGCACAGTCGTGAATGGGGGCGGACGCCGGGTCGTTTCGGTTGTTCGACATATGGAGGACAGCTCCATCAGGGAAAGGGAAGGCCCGCTACAGAGGATTGACAGGGGGTGGGGGACTTCCTTGCCCGGTGTCGAATCCGCGAAATACATTCGTCCCAGTCGAGACGGGGGCAACATGGCACGCGGATACGGCACGGTACGGACGCCCTACGCGGTGGTGGACCTCGGGGAGTGTGAGGGGGTCGCCTGTCGCGGGGTGTCCGGGCGGCGTCCCGGGATCGCCGGGGCGGGGAGTCGGCTCTGTGGTGCGTGTGTGTCCGGGCTCACCGGTGGGCTGGCCGGGATGCCCCGGCTGTACGACGAGTGCGGGCTGCTCCTCGGGGGGTCCGACCGGCCGCGTGAGCGGACGTCCGGCGGTGGGTCGGTGCCGGGGTTGCCGTTCAACACCGCGGCGGCCGAGGCCCGTTCCATGATCCTCGGCGTGCTGCGTTCCTGGGCCGGGCTCGTCGTGGGGGAGCGGGGTGTCGCCGCGCCCCGGGACACCGTGGCCGGTGTCGTCGGGTTCCTGGTCCGGCACGCCGGGTGGCTCGCCGCCCACGAGGCCGCGGGCGAGTTGTCGGCGGAGGTGGCGCGCGCGGTGCGGCGGGCGCGGTACGTGATCGATCCCGCCCCCGGCCGGGGCATGCGGGTCGGGACGTGCGTCGTGGCCGGCTGCGAGGGTGTTCTGACGGCCGTGGCGCGTGTCGGCCGGGCCGATTCGCCCGTCGAGGTGGGCTGCGCCGCGGTCCCCTCCCACCGGTGGTCCGCTCAGGAGTGGATGGCGCTGAGCGGCGGCGAGGGGGCGGCCGGTGCGGCGGCGTCCCCCGCCGGTCCCGATGTGGCGGCGCCGGCGCCGGTGGTGCGGTGGCTCAGCGCGCGGGACATCGCGTTGCTGTGGGGGGTTGCCTCCGGCAGCGTGTACCGCCACGCCAGTGAGCAGCGGTGGCGGAGGCGTACCGGCAAGGGCCGCACGTTCTACCACGAGGAGGACGTCCTGCGGTGTCTCGGGGCGCGTGCCACGGGTCGCTCCTGACGGAGCTTCCCGCGCGGAGCGGGAGTGGGCGGGTACGGCGTCGGCGCCGTGCCCGCTTTCGTATTTCCGTGGGCGGGCGGACCGGCGGGCGGCGTGAATACTCGGTGTTCCCACCTGGCACTTAACCGTTCTCTGACTCAGTCCTGTCGCTGCTTTGAGAAAGCGCCGTTGACATTCTTCGGCCCGTCGAAGAAGCTGTTCACTAACTTCCTCAGTACTGTGCCGATTCGCCGGTAGAGGTAATTGACGGGCCTTTCTGGATTTTGTTTTCCGGGCCCGGGTCAACGGTTCCATTTCTTTTGCGTGCGTCGACATCCACGACAGCCAGAGGCATTCACATGCGGATTCTTTTCGCGGTCGCACCGCTGACCGCCCATCTCTACCCCAGCGTCCCGCTGGCATGGGCGCTGCAGAGCGCCGGGCACGACGTGCGGGTGGCCGGCAACACCGGTCTGGTCGGGGAGATCACCGCGGCCGGGCTCACGGCGGTCGGGATCGGTGAGCCCGACTCGCCGCTCGCGCCGATCACCGACGAGGAGCTGGACCGCTTCAGCGAGGCCCTCGGGTTCGAGCCCGGCTCCGACTTCGACCGGCTCTGGCGGGCGACCCGTTACTACCTGGTGGCCGCCTACAAGCGGTACCACCCGGACGCGGAGGGCCGGCAGGGGCCCGCCGACAACCTGGTCGAGGCCGCCCGGAGCTGGCGGCCGGACGTGGTGGTCTGGGATCCGGCGTGTCCGGTGGGCGCGGTCGCGGCGCGGGAGTGCGGGGCCGCGTCCGTGCGGATGCTGTGGGGGCCCGACTACTTCGGCTGGATCCGCCGGACCCTGGCCGGGAGGAAGGGCGATCCGGTGTCCGCGGCGGGTGCGGAGAGCGATCCGCTGGCCGCGCTCCTGGCGCCGGTGTTCGGGCGGTTCGGTCACGACTTCTCCGACGACCTGCTGTTCGGGGACGTCACCGTGGACCCGATCCCCGCGCAGCTGCCCGGGCCGGAGGGGCTGCGCCGGATCCCGATGCGCTGGGTGCCGTACACCGGGGCGGGGCCGGTGCCCGAGTGGCTGGCGCGGCCGCCGGAGCGGCCGCGGGTCTGTCTCTCGCTGGGTGTCACGGGGCGCGCGGTCCACGACGGGCGGGACGAGCGGGTCGCGGCCGTCCTCGAAGCGGTGGCGGACCTCGACGTCGAGGTGGTCGCCACGGTCAACACGGCCCAGCTGGGGCCGGATCCCTCCGTCCCCGACAACGTGAGGATCGTGGACTACCTCCCGCTGACCCAGGTGATGCCGACCTGCTCGGCGGTCGTCCACCACGGCGGTTTCGGCACGTTCTTCGCCGCGGCGGCCCACCGGGTGCCCCAGCTGATCGTGGGGGAGGACCTGGGGAGCGCGCTGAACAGCACCCGCTACCTGGAGTCCAGGGGCGCGGGCGTGACCCTCCACGCCGACGGCCTCTCCGCGGCCGAGGTGGGCAAGCAGCTCTCCAGGCTGCTGACGGAGCCGTCGTTCCGGGAGGGGGCGGCCGCCGTCCACGCGGATCTCACCGCCGCCCCGGGGCCGGGTGAGCTCGTCCCGGTCCTGGAGCGGCTCGCCGCGCGGCGCCGGGACCGGGGCTGACGGCGATGCGGGTGGTCGAGACGCGGGTTCCGGGCGCGTACGTGTTCACCCCGGACCTGATCCCCGACGCGCGGGGCGTGTTCTTCGAGTCCTTCCGTCACGACCTCGTCGAGGAGGTGACCGGCCGCCCGTTCAGGCCGGCGCAGATCAACTACTCGACGTCCGTGCGCAACACGCTGCGCGGTGTCCACGGGGTGGCGGTGCCGCCCGGGCAGGCCAAGTACGTGTCCTGTGTGCGGGGTGCGGCCCGCGACATCGTGGTCGACCTGCGGGTGGGCTCGCCGACCTTCGGCGAGCACCACGAGACCCTGCTGGAGGCCGGGTCGGGGCGGTGCGTGTACGTGCCGGAGGGGGTCGGGCACGGGTTCCTGACGCTCACCGACGACGCCTGCGTCAGCTACGTGGTCTCCACCCTGTACGTACCCGGGACCCAGATCGACATCGATCCGCTCGATCCGGACCTGGCGCTCCCGTGGGGGTTCGACGAGCCGCCGCTGATGTCGGAGAAGGACGCGAAGGCGCCCGGGGTGCGCGAGGCGCTCGCCTCGGGGCTGCTCGCGGAGTGGAGCGACGTACACGACGCACAGCGGTCCTGACGGATCACCAGCTCGGCCCTTGACCTCAAGTCGACTTGAGGTTCTACGGTTCTCGCCGTCCAGTGACAACGCAAGGAGATTCCCTTTGAGTACCGACGTGGACACGGGGTTACCGCCCCGGGCGACCCGTAGGGAGTGGCTGGGGCTGGCGGTCCTCGGACTCCCCACGATGCTCATCGCCATGGACCTGACCGTCCTGCACCTGGCCCTGCCCACGCTCACCGCCGACCTGCGGCCCGGCAACACCGAGCTGCTGTGGATCGTGGACGTCTACGGCTTCCTCATCGCCGGCTTCCTCATCCCCATGGGCGCGATCGGGGACCGGATCGGCCGCCGGCGGCTGCTCCTGATCGGCGCGGTCGCCTTCGGCGTGGCCTCGGTGCTCTCGGCCTTCGCGACCAGCCCGGCGATGCTCATCGGCGCCCGCGCGCTGCTCGGCATCGCGGGCGCCACGCTGATGCCCTCCACGCTCTCCCTGATCCGGGTCATGTTCCAGGACCCCAAGCAGCAGGGCGCCGCCATCGGGGCGTGGACCGGCTTCTTCGGCCTCGGCACGGTGATCGGCCCGCTGGTCGGCGGAGCCTTCCTCGAACTCTTCTGGTGGGGCGCGGTCTTCCTCATCGGCGTTCCCGTGATGGCGCTGCTGCTCGTCCTCGGACCGGTCCTGCTCCCCGAGTTCCGCGACCGCTCCGTCGCACGTCCCGATCTCGTCAGCGCCGTCATGTCCGTCCTCGGCATGCTCGCGCTGATCTTCGGCCTCAAGCGGATCGTCCAGGACGGCCTCGGCCCGGAGTCGGTCCTCCCGATCGTGGCCGGCCTGGTGCTCGCCGTGCTGTTCGTCCACCGCCAGGGCCGACTGACCCAGCCCCTGGTGGACCTCAAGCTGTTCCGCAACAGCCTGTTCGGCACCGCGCTCGGCATGCTGGTCCTCGCCACCCTGCTCTCCGCCGGGCTGCAGTTCCTCGTCATGCAGTACCTGCAGCTCGTACGGGGTCTGGCCCCGGTCCAGGCCGGGCTCTGGTCCCTGCCGATCACCCTCGGCGTCATGGTCGGCGCCATGGGAGGACCGGCGCTCGCCGGGCGGGTGAAGCTCAGCAACCTGCTCGCCGGGGGCCTGGTGGTCTCCGCGCTCGGCATGCTGCTGCTCTCCCGCGTCAGCGGCCCCTCCGACCTGTTCCTCGCGGTGGGCGGCACGGCCGTCCTCGGTCTCGGGCTCGGCCCGATGATCTCGCTCGGCACCGGACTGATCGTCGGAGCGGCCCCGCCCGAGCGGGCCGGCGCCGCCTCGGCGCTCGCCTCGACCGGCCCCGAACTCGGCAGCGCGCTCGGAGTCGCGCTGATCGGCAGCATCGGCTTCGCCGTGTACCGCTCCGACCTGGCCGGCCGGCTCCCCGAGGGGCTGTCCGCGCGGGACGCCGACGCGGCGAAGGACACCCTCGGCGGCGCGGTGGACACCGCCCGCGGACTCCCCGCCGACCTCGCCGACGGTCTGCTGGCGGTGGCCCGCGACTCCTTCGTCCAGGGCCTCCGGACCACCGCGGTCGTCGGTGCCGTGCTCGCCGTGCTGCTCGCGGCGGCTGCCGCGGTCCTGCTGCGGAACGCCCGGATGCCCGGACCCCCGCCCGCCGAGGAGGCGGACGGGGAGACGGCCGGGGACGCGGCCGGGGAGGCGGACGGCGAGGCCAAGCCCCTGGAGAAGGTGGACAACTGACATGGCGGGTACCCACCCCGCGTCCGAACCGGTCCACACCCCCGTGGGGGTGTGGACCGGTTCGGTGCGTCACGACGAGCGGACCGACCCCTACGTCATCTCCTTCGCCCCCGACGGGACGATCGCGCTGCGCACCCCCGCCACGGTCGGCACCGGGACCTGGACCGAGGGGGAGGCGGGCCGGTTCTCGTACGAACTCACCGAGACCTTCACGGCCGCCGCCGGCCACACGGGGCGGCTGGAGGTCCATGTCGAGGCCCACCTCCTGGGGGACACGCACGAGGGGGCCGGCACCGCCCGGATCCTCGGTCCCGACGGCGTCCTGATGCGCACCACCAGGGGCGAGTTCGCCGGTGCCCGCGTCGCCGCGGAACCGGCCGACTGGCACGGCCTGGTGACCCTGGGCGCCCCGATCCGCGGCCGCACGCTCCACCGCGGGGACGACGGCTTCGAGGAGGCGGCCTCCGGCTGGCTGCTCAACGTCGGGCACCGGCCCGCCGCGGTCGTGGTCGCCGCCGACGCCGACGACGTGGCCGCCGCCGTCCGGTTCGCCGCAGCGGAGAACCGGCCGGTCGCGGTGGAGTCGACCGGCCACGGCAGGTCGGTGCCCGCCGACGGCGCGGTGTTCGTCTCGACCGGGGAACTGCGCGAACTCTCGGTCGATCCCCGGGCCGGAACGGCCCGCGTCGGCGCGGGGCTGCGCTGGGGCGAGGTCGTCGCCGCCACCGCCGCACACGGCCTCGCGCCCCTGTGCGGCTCCTCGGCCGACGTCGGGGTGATGGGCTTCCTGACCGGCGGCGGACTGCCGCTGACCTGCCGTACGCACGGCTTCGCCGCGGACCGGGTCCGCTCCCTGGACCTCGTCACCGCCGACGGCCGGGTCCGCACCGTCTCGCCGACCCGGGAACCCGACCTCTTCTGGGCGGTACGGGGCGGCAAGAGCAACTTCGGCGTGGTGACCGCCGCCGAGATCGACCTGGTGCCGCTGCGGTCCGTCTACGCCGGGGAGCTCTACTACCCCGGCGAGGACCCCGCGCACGCGGCGCACGTGCTGCGGTCCTATCTGGCCTGGGCCAAGGACCAGCCGGACGAGATGTCGTCCTCGGTGACCCTCCTCGGGTTCCCGGACGAGCCGCAGGTGGCCGAGGAGTACCGCGGCCGCTCGTTCGTGCTCGTGCACGTCGTCTGCACCCTCGACGAGGAGCGCGGAGCCCGGCTGGTGGAGCCGCTGCGCGCGCTCGCCCCCGAGAGGGACACCTGCGCCACCCTGCCGTACACCCGGCTCAGCGGGATCCACCACGGCCCGAGGCACCCGGTCCACGTGCACTTCCGCAGCGCGCTGCTGGGCGAACTGGACGACACGGCCGTCGAGACGCTGGTCTCCCTCATCGACCGGGAGCGGCCCGGCGGGCCGGTGCCCGGCATCGAACTGCGCCACCTCGGAGGCGCGCTGGGCCGACCGCCCGAGCGGCCGCACGCGGTGGGCGCCAGGGACGCGGCCTTCCACCTGTGGACGCGGTCGCCCGCCCCCGCCGAGGAGGCGCGCCGGACCCTGGACGAGGTGCTGGAGCGGCTGCGGCCGTGGGACACCGGCGAACTGCTGCCGGGGTTCCTGTTCGACCACGACTCCGACCCCGAGCGGGTCCGGCGGGCCTACGCGGAGCCCGACCACCGGCGGTTGACCCGGCTGAAGGCCGTGTACGACCCGCACAACCTGTTCCGCATCAACCACAACATCCCGCCCGTCGTCGACGGCGCGTGAAAGGGGGAAGCACCGGAATGTCACTCTCACCGGAGACACAGGTGACGTTGGCCGAGGTCGCCAAGCTGGCCGGGGCGCAGGCCGCGCGGGCCGACGCCGAACGCCGGGTGAGCCCGGAGGTCGTACGGGCCGTGGTGGACGCCGGGTTCGCCCGGTGGCTGGTGCCGGCCCGCTGGGGCGGCGCCGAGCGCGGCTACACCGAACTGACCGCCGCCGTGGCGAAGCTGGGCGAGGAGTGCTCCTCCACGGCGTGGCTCGCCTGCCTCGCCGCCCACGCCGCCCGGTACGTGGCCTGTCTGCCCGAGCAGGGCCAGGCCGACATCTGGGGGGACGGCCCCGACACCCTGGTGGCGGCCGTCATCAAGCCGCTCGGTTCGGCGGTCGAGGTGGAGGGCGGCTTCCGCCTCACCGGCTCCTGGACCTACGTCAGCGGAGTCGAGCACGCCGACTGGGCGCTGCTGACCGGCCCCGCGCCCGGCCCGAAGTCCGGCGGGCAGCCGATGCGGCTCTTCGCGGTGCCGCGCCGGGACTACACCTTCGAGGACACCTGGTCCTCCCTCGGCATGCGGGGCACCGGCAGCCACACGCTCGTCCTGGACGACGTGTTCGTGCCCGAGCACCGGGTCTGCCTGCGCGAGGACGCGTTCCGGGGCGTGACGGTGGGCCTGCCGAAGCGGCCCCCGGTGCCGAACCCCGCCGTGAGCGGGCTGACGTTCGTCGCTCCCGTACTGGGTGCCGCGCGGGGCGCGCTCGCGGTCGCCGCGCAGCTCGTGTCGGTTGCCCCGACGGGCCCCCGGGCCGCCGCCGGCCAGGCCTACCAGGTGGAGTTCGCCCGGGCCGCCGGAGAGATCGACGCGGCCGAACTCCTCCTCGGACGGGCCTCCGCCGTCGTGGACGGCGGCGCGCTGACGCCCGCGCTCGCGCGCCGCAACCGCAGGGACTTCGCGCTGGCGCTGCGGATGCTGGCCGACGCGACGGACCGGCTGCTGGGGATCGGCGGCACCAGGGCCCAGGAGGACGGGCACCCGCTGCAGCGGTACTGGCGGGACGTGCGCTCGGTCGCGAGCCACGCGGTCATGCAGTTCGAGCCCGCCGCCCTCGACTACACCCAGGGCCTCGCAGGTCCGGCCTGAAGGAGACAGCAATGATCTTGATATCCGGAGCCACCGGACACGTCGGCAGGCCCCTCGTGGACGCGTTGCTCGCCGCCGGGCGGAAGGTGCGGGCGCTCAGCCGCGACCCGGCCGGGGCCGACCTGCCCGCCGGCGTCGAGGTGGCCGCCACCGCCGATCCGCCCCTGTCCGGCATCACCTCGGCCTTCTTCGTCATGGCCGCGTTCCCGGGGGGCTCCGCGGAGCCGATCGCCCGGCTGAGGGAGGCGGGCGTCAGCCGGATCGTCGCCCTGTCGTCGTACTCGGTCCTCGACGACGACCCCAGGAACATGATCGCCGTGAAGCACCGGGAGCTGGAGCGCCAGATCCTGGAGACCGGCGCGGAGTGGACGTTCCTGCGCCCCGCCGGAGGACTCGCGGCGACCGCCCTGGAGTGGGCCGGGACGATCCGTACCGACGGCGTCGCCCGGTTCCCCTTCGGGGACGCCCGGACCGCACCGGTGCACGAGCGGGACATCGCCGCAGTGGCCGCGCGAGCCCTGCTGACCGACGAACTCGTCGGCCAGGCACCGCTGTTCAGCGGGCCCGAGTCGCTCAGCTACGCCGACCGCGCACGGATCATCGGCGAGGTCACGGGCGAGCCGGTCCGCTTCGCGGAGCTCGGCCACGACGAGGCCCGACAGGAGTGGCTCGCGGCCGGCATCCCGCCGCACGCCGTGGAGGCGCGGCTGCGGATGTTCGCGACCATGGTCGGCCGCCCGCACGAGATCTCACCGGTCGACCCCTACCTGGGACGGCCCGGGCTGACCTTCGCCCAGTGGGTCGCCGACCACGCCGACACGTTCCGGAAGGGGACGAAATGATTCTGGTAGCCGGTGCCACGGGCAACGTGGGGGGCGAGCTGCTGCGGCAGCTGAGGGACGAGGAGGTCCCCGTCCGGGCGCTCAGCCGCGACCCGGGACGGGCCGCGCTCCCGGCCGGCGTGGACGTGGTCGGAGGGGACTTCGCCTCACCTGAGTCGCTGGTCAAGGCCTTCTCCGGGGTGGACGCGCTCTTCCTCATGATGTCCGGGAACGAGGTCGCCGTCGTCGAGGAGGCGGTCCGCGCCGGGATCCGGCGGATCGTGCTGCTCTCCAGCGTCGCCGTGGAGACCCGCCCGGACTCCCTGATCGGCAGGGTGCACCGGGACGCCGAGCGCGCCGTCGAGGAGTCGGGTCTGGAGTGGACGTTCCTGCGTCCGGGCCAGTTCGCCTCCAACACCCGGGCCTGGGCCTCCCAGATCGCCGTGGGCGACGTCGTCCGCACACCGTTCGCGCGGGTGGGCCTGCCCGCCGTCCACCCCGGTGACATCGCGGCGGTGGCCAGGACCGCGCTCACCCGGGACGGGCACGCCGGCGAGATCTATCCGCTGAGCGGCCCACGGCCGGTGACGCCGGTCGAGCAGGTGGCGGCGATCGGCGAGGCGATCGGCCGGAAGCTGCGGCACGAGGAGATCAGCGCGGAGCGGGCCGGGGAGGAGATGGCCGCGTTCATGCCGGCCGAGATCGTGGCCGCGACCCTGGACTTCCTCGGCGACCCCACCGTCACGGAGACCGAGGCCCTGCCCACGGTCGAGAAGGTGACGGGGCGGCCGGCGCGCACGTTCGCGCGGTGGGCGCGCGACAACGCCGACGGCTTCCGCTGAGACACCGGAGAGAGCAGGGGGCGCGAACAGTGTTGACCCAGCGCGGATTCCGCGACGTCCTGGGCCGTTTCGGCACCGGAGTGGTGCTGGTGACGGCGGAGTCGGACGGCGGTCCGGTCGGCATGGCGGTGAACTCCTTCACCTCCGTGTCGCTGGACCCGCCCCTGATCGCGTTCTGCGCCGCGCTGACCTCGACCACGTGGCCGACGGTCCGGGCGGCGGGCGGCTTCGCCGTCACGATCCTCAGCGACGCGCAGGAAGAGGTCTGCCGGACCTTCGCGACACGCGGCACGGACCGCTTCGGCGGCGGGGAGTGGGCCAGGACCGCCGCCGGGCACCCGGTGGCGGTGGGCGGACTCGGCTGGCTGGACTGCCGGATCAGGACGGTCCAGGTCGCGGGGGACCACGAACTGGTCGTCGCCGAAGCGGTGGACTGGTCCCTCGGGCCCGACGCGCGGCCGTTGATCTTCCACTCCGGCCGCTTCGCCGGCCTGGCGGAGCGATCACGTGCGGAGTGACGCGGCCGAACGCCACCTGAGCCGCACGGCCCGCGTCCGCCCGGGAGCGACGGCCGGGCACCACCGGAGCCACGCGGCCGAACGCCACCTGAGCCGCACGGCCCGCGTCCGCCCGGGAGCGGCGGCCGGGCACCACCGGAGCCACGCGGCCGGCGTCCGCCCCAAGGCACCCGCCGAGCACCGCACGACCGGCATCCGCCCGGGAGCGACCGCCGGGCACCACCCGAACAACGCAACTGAGAACCACCCGGAATTGCCCGAGCTGTGGAGGGGCCTGTGTTTTTGGTGACCGGAGCGACCGGGAACGTCGGTCGTCATGTCGTCGGTGGACTGCTCGCCGCCGGAGCGCCCGTGCGCGCGCTGACCCGTCGTCCCGAGGCGGCCCGCCTGCCGGCGGCGGCCGAGGTGGTGGGGGGCGACCTCACCCGGCCGGAGACGGTGGAGCCCGCGCTGAAGGACGTGTCCGCGCTGTTCCTCTTCCCCTCGCCGGGTACGGCGGGGCCGGTCCTCCGGGCCGCGAGGGAGCACGGGGTGCGCCGGGTCGTCCTGCTCTCCTCGTCGGCCGTCGAGTACGGCGCCGAGCACGCCGACAACGAGATCGTGGCGTTCCACAGGGAGGTCGAGCGGGAGGTCGAGGCGTCCGGCCTCGACTGGACCTTCGTCCGGCCCGGCGCGTTCGCCGTCAACACCCTGCAGTGGGCGCCGCAGATCAGCGCGGGCGACGTGGTGCGCGGCCCCTTCGCGGGGGCCGAGATGGCGCTCGTCCACGAGCGGGACATCGCGGACGTCGCCGCCCGCGCGCTCCTCACGGACGGGCACGTGGGCGCGAAGTACGTGCTGACCGGGCCGGAGTCGCTCACCCAGGCCGAGCAGGCCCGGCGGATCGGCCTGGCCCTCGGACGGCCGGTGCGGTACGAGGAGTCGACGCCGGAGGCCGCGCGCGAGGAGATGATCAGGAACCACGTCCCGGCCGCCTTCGTGGACATGCTCCTCACCTTCCAGGCCGGGCTCGTCGGCGTCCCCGCGGAGGTCACGCGGACCGTCGAGGAGGTCACCGGCAGCCCCGCCCGCACCTTCGACCAGTGGGCCGCCGAGCACGCGGCCGACTTCCGGTAGCGGCGTCCGGGAGCCACCGGCGGCCGGTGGCTCCCGCCCCCCCCGAACGGTCGCCGTGGAGATCCTCGGCGCCCGGCCCGGCTCCGGCCGGCCCACCACCCGTGAACGAACCGCCCGCGCGCAGGCCCGAGGCGGCAGGAGAGAGAGGTGTCCTCATGGCAGATGTGATCATCGCCGGCGGTGGCCCGACCGGGCTGATGCTCGCCTGCGAGCTGCGGCTCGCCGGAGTGGACGTGCTGGTGCTCGAACGCCTCGCGCGGCGGACCGGCGAGTCGCGGGCCGGCGGCCTCCACGCCCGGAGCGTGGAACTCCTCGACCAGCGCGGGATCGTGGACCGGTTCCTCGCGGAGGGCAGCGCGCAACCGCTCGCCCACTTCGCCTTCATGCACCTGGACATCGAGGGCTTCCCGACGCGGCACCCGTACGCGGTCGCCATCCACCAGTCCCGGATCGAGCAGCTCCTGGAGGACCGCGCGATCGAGCTGGGCGTGCGACTGAGGCGGCCCGCCGAGGTGACCGGGCTGCGCCAGGACGCCACCGGGGTCGAGGTGGAGATCGCCGGGGAGGCGGGGACCGAGCGGCTGCGGGCCGACTACCTGGTGGGCTGTGACGGCGGCCGGAGCACGGTACGCAAGCTGACCGGCATCGGCTTCCCCGGCACCGACGCCACGCTGACCGCGCAGCTGGGCGACGTCGAGCTCACCGACCCGCCCGCCGAGGTCGTCTTCGGGCCCGAGGGCCGGCGGGACAACGGGTTCTACATGAACTTCAACTCCGAGTGGCCGGGCCTGTACCGGATCATCACGGTGGAGTTCGACAAGATCACGAACCGGGACGAGCCGGTGACCCTGGAGACGCTCAGCGAGGCGTGCACCGACATCGCCGGGACCGACTGGGGCATGCACAGCCCCCGCCGGCTCGACCGGTTCAGCGACGCCTGCCGCCTGGTCGACCGGTTCCGCGCGGGACGGGTCCTGCTGGCCGGGGACGCCGCGCACGTCCACTTCCCCTCCAGCGGACAGGGGCTGAACCTCGGTCTCCAGGACGCCGTCAACCTGGGCTGGAAGCTCGCCGCGGTCGTCCGCGGACAGGCCCCCGACACTCTGCTCGACAGCTACCACGACGAGCGGCACCTGCACACCACGCACATGCTCAACAACATCCGCGCGCAGACCTCCCTCTGGCGCGCGGGCCAGCACGCCGACGCGCTCCGCGAGGTGTTCCACGACCTCATCGAGTTCGAGGACGGCAACCGGTACCTGGGCGGAGTCATCAGCCAGCTCGACACCCACTACCCGATGGGCGACGGGCATCCGGCCCTCGGCCGCCGGATGACCGACCTCGACATCAAGTCGCCGACCGGACAGATACGCGTCTTCGAGCTGCTGCACGGCGCGCGGCCGGTGCTGCTCGACTACACCGGCCGGTCCGAGCTGCGTACCGCCCTCGAAGGCTGGGCGGACCGGGTCGACCTCGTCGAGGCCGAGCCCCGGGACGACCACTGGTCGTTCCCGGTGCTCGGTGAGGTCCCGGCCCCCGCGGCGGCCCTGATCCGCCCCGACGGCCATGTCGCCTGGGTCGCGTCCACCGGCCCCGCCGACCCGGAGCTGCCGGAGACCGACACCGAGGCCCTCGTCGCGGCGCTCACCCGGTGGTTCGGACCGACCCGCGGATAACACCGGATGAATTCCGGCGGAGCCCACCGCGAACGTGATTCGGCGAGAAACCGGATGACTGGCCGAATGTGAGCGGTAGTTCCGTCTTGTGTTTGACAGAAAAAATGCCCGGATGGCAGGGTGCGAACTCTTTGATATCGGGCTGAATTCACTGAAGAACCATATGAAGGAGTCACTCTGTGACAGCGCCTCTCGGCCGCACCCCCCTGTCGATCGGGGAACTCACCGACGAGCGGTACGGGCAGGTCATCGCGCCCGGCGACGCCGAGTACGAGGCGGCGCGCACCGTGTACGTGGGCGACGTCGACCGCAGGCCCGCCGTCGTCCTGCGGCCCCGCAACGCCGAGCAGGTGGCGCGCGTCGTGGCGCTGGCGCGGGAGACCGGGCTCGAACTGGCCGTCCGCGGCGGCGGTCACAGCGGGGCCGGGCACGGGGTCTGCGAGGGCGGCATCGTCCTGGACCTGGCCCATATGCGCGCCCTGGAGATCGACGTGGCGGCCCGTACGGCCTGGGCCGAGACCGGCATCTCCGCCGGCGAGTACACCGAGGCCGCCGCGGCGCACGGGCTCGCGACCGGGTTCGGCGACAGCACCATGGTCGGGGTCGGGGGCATCACCCTGGGCGGCGGCATCGGGTTCCTGTCCCGCAAGCACGGAATGACCATCGACGACCTGCTGGCGGTGGAGATCGTCACCGCCGACGGCGAACTCCTGACGGTGGACGAGCACCACCACCCCGATCTGTTCTGGGCCGTCCGCGGCGGCGGCGGGAACTTCGGGGTCGCGACCCGCTTCAAGTTCCGGCTGCACGAGCTCGACGGCGTCTACGGCGGAATCATGGTCCTCCCGGTGACCCCCGAGATCCTGGAGGCCTTCGTCGCCGAGGCCGAGGCCGCCCCCGAGGAGCTCTCCGTCATCGTGAACGTGTGGACGGCGCCCCCGTTCCCGTTCGTGCCCGCCGAGTACCACGGCAAGCCGATCATCCTCGCGGTGCTGTGCTACGCCGGTCCCGCCGAGGCCGGCGAGGAGGTCGTCGACCGGTTCCGGGCGATCGCCCCGCCGCTGGCCGACATGGTGCGGGCCGTCCCCTACCCCGGGATCTTCGGCCCGGCGGACCCCTCGCAGCACCCCGTCTCCGCCGTGCGCAACATGTTCATCGACCGGGTCGACCGCGCCACCGCCGAGACCATCCTGGAGCGCGTCACCGCCTCCGGCGCGCTGGTCGCCGGGGCGCAGCTGCGCGTGCTCGGCGGGGCCATCGCACGGGTCCCGTCCGACGCCACGGCCTTCGTCCACCGGCAGAGCCGGATCATGGCGCACCTGACCGCCGTCTACGCCGATCCGGCCGAGGCCGAGGTGCACGAGACCTGGGCCGAGGAGTTCATGGCCGCCATCCGGCAGTCCGACTCCGGCGCCTACGTCAACTTCGTGGCGCACGCGGGGCCGGAGGAGATCCGGGACGTCCTCTACCCCGGGGCCACCGGGGAGCGGCTCGCCCAGATCAAGGCGAAGTACGACCCGACCAACCTGTTCCGCTCGAATCACAACATCACGCCCGCCGTGTCGTGAGAATCCGATCCGGTTGACCTCCGGGGCGACGCCCCGGGTGGTCGGTGAAAGGGACGCCGTATTCCGGCGTCCCTTTCTTGTTTTTCCGTCAGCATCCCTCCCGCGACGCAGCCGGCCGCGGGGCCGTACTCCTCCGAAGGAAAGCCATGACACAGGAAGCGGAAATACGCCAGCGGCCGGCGGCGCCCCGGGAGGGGGCGCCGCCGGCCAGGCTCGACTCGCTGACCGGGCTGCGTTTCTTCGCGGCGCTCGCGGTCTTCGTATGCCACTCGTCCTTTCTTCTCATAGGCTCCGCGAGCCTGGTCCTGCCCACCTTCACCGACCAGGAGCGCAACGCCGCCGTCCAGGCCGTCACCGGTCAGCTGGGCGGCCTCGGGGTGGGCTTCTTCTTCATCCTCAGCGGCTTCGTGCTCACCTGGTCGGCGCGCACCACCGACCGCACCGGCGCCTTCTACCGCCGCCGGTTCGTCAAGATCCTGCCGCTGTACTACGTGTCCGGCGCCGCCGCGACGGTGCTGCTGTGGGACCTGGGCGTCCGGTGGCAGGACCTGCTCGCCTACGCGACCTTCCTCCAGGTGTGGGTGCCGAACCCGGAGGTCTCCTTCAGCGTCCTGACGCCGGGCTGGTCCCTCGCCGTGGAGGCCGTGTTCTACCTGGTCTTCCCGCTCGTCATCGGGAGGTTCCGCCGCCTGGGCCGGCGCGCGGCCTGGACGGGCCTGGCCGTCTGCGCGGCCGTCGCCTTCCTCGTACCGGTCCTCGCCTACGTCCTGCCCGCCGGAGCCGGTGAACTCGTGGGCGCGCCGAACCAGATGGGCTTCCAGACGTGGTTCGCGTACGTGCTCCCGCTCGGCCGGCTCTGCGACTTCTTCGCGGGCGTGTTCGCCGCGCTCCTGGTGACCTCCGGCCGCTTCCCCCGGGTGGGCATGGGATGGGCGCTGGCCTCGTTCGTGCCCTGCTACGTCGTGGCGAGCAACACCCCGTACCTCTTCGGCCAGCGGGCGCCCCTGCTGATCCCCTGCGTGCTGCTCATCGTCGCCGCCGCACAGGGGGACGCCGCACGGCGTCCGACGTTCCTGTCCTCGCGCACGATGGTGCTGCTCGGGAACGTGTCGTTCGCCTTCTACCTCTGCCACCACCTGGTGCTCTACGCCTTCCACAGCAAGGTGCTCCACGGCCCGTTCGACTCGGTGGCGATGGTGGCCGTCTACGTCGTGTCGACCCTCGCCGTCTCCCTCGCCCTGGCCTGGGTGCTGCACCGGTACGTGGAGATGCCGATCGTCCGGCGCTTCAGCACGGCCAAGGAGCCCCGATGAGGATCCTGGTCACCGGAGCGGCCGGGTTCATCGGCTCCCACTTCGCCCGCACCCTGCTGGCCGACGGGTACGCCGGCTGGGAGGGCGCCCGGGTCACCGCCCTGGACAAGCTGACGTATGCGGGCGACCGGGCGAACCTGCCCGCCGCGCACGAGCGGCTGGAGTTCGTCCACGGCGACGTCTGCGACCGCGACCTGATGCGCGCACTGGTGCCGGGGCACGACGCCGTGGTCCACTTCGCGGCCGAGTCGCACGTCGACCGCTCCCTGGAGGGCGCCGACGCGTTCTTCCGCACCAACGTCCTGGGCACCCAGACCCTGCTGGACGCCGTACGGGAGAGCGGCGTGGAACGGGTCGTGCACGTCTCCACGGACGAGGTGTACGGCTCGATCGACGAGGGCTCCTGGACCGAGGAGTGGCCCCTCGCGCCCAACTCCCCCTACGCCGCGTCGAAGGCCGGCTCGGACCTGGTCGCCCGGGCGTACTGGCGCACCCACGGCGTGGACCTGTCGATCACGCGCTGCTCCAACAACTACGGGCCCCACCAGCACCCCGAGAAGCTCATCCCGCTCTTCGTCACGAACCTGCTGGAGGGCCGCCGGGTCCCCCTGTACGGAGACGGGCGCAACGTCCGCGAGTGGCTGCACGTGGACGACCACTGCCGCGGCATCCACCTGGTCCTGGGCGGCGGGAAGCCCGGCGAGATCTACCACATCGGCGGCGGCGACGAGTTCACGAACCTCGCCCTCACCGAGAAGCTGCTCGCGCTGACCGGCACGGGACCGGAGATGATCCGCCGGGTCCCCGACCGCAAGGGCCACGACCTGCGGTACTCGCTCGACGTGTCCAAGATCCGCGAGCAGCTCGGCTACACCCCGCTGACCGGCTTCGACGAGGGCCTGGCAGCCACGGTCGCCTGGTACCGGGACAACCCCGACCGGTGGAAGGGCGTCACGGGGGAGGCGCGCCATGCGGCCTGACGCCCGCCCGGCGGCCGGTCTCTCGGTCGTCGTCCTCGGCGGCACCGGCTTCCTGGGCCGCCACCTCGTCCGGGCCCTCGCCGCCGGCGGCGCCCGGGTCCACCCCGTGTCCCGCACCGGCGGGGACACGCGGGACCGCGCGGCCGGCCGCCTCGGTCCGTCCGCGGCGACGCCCGGGGAGACCGTCCGCCTCGATCTGCTGGCGGCGACGCCCGGGGAGATCGCCGCGCTCCTCGACGCGACCGCCGCCGACGTGGTGGTCAACGCGGCCGGCCGGGCCTGGCGGGCCGACGCGGAGGAGATGGCCGCGGGCAACGCCGAACTCGTCGAGCGCCTCGTCGCGGTGCTCGCCGGGCGGACCGGCCCGCCGGTCCGGCTGGTCCAGCTCGGCAGCGTCCACGAGTACGGGGCCGGCGCACCGGACGCCGCCACCGGTGAGGACCACCCGCCGGAGCCGGTCACCCCGTACGGGCGCACCAAGCTCGCGGGCACCCGGGCCGTCCTGCGCGGCGCCGGGGAGCGGGGCGTCGACGGCGTGGTGCTCCGGCTCGCCAACGTCATCGGCGCCGGAGTGCCCGAGGGCAGCCTCTTCGGCCGGGTCGCGGCCCACCTCGGGACCGCCGCGCACGCCGTCGCGCGCGGCGGGAGCGCCGCCGAACTGCGGCTCCCGCCGCTGCGCGCGGCCCGTGACCTGGTGGACGCCGGTGACACCGTCGCCGCGGTGCTCGCCGCGGCCACGGCTCCGGCGGATGCCGTCTCGGGCCGTGTGATCAACATCGGCCGGGGCGAGGCGGTCCCGATGCGGGGACTGATCCACCGCATGGTCTCGCTCAGCGGTGTCGGGGTCCCGGTCACCGAGGACGCCGAAGGCCCGCCCTCGCGCACCGACGTCGCCTCCCAGCGGCTGGACGTCGCCCGCGCCGCGCGACTCCTCGACTGGCGCCCGCGCCGGTCCCTCGACGACTCCCTGCGCGATGTGCTCGCGCCCGTACTGCCGCCGGGGCACCCGCTCGGCGCCCTGCCCCACGCATCCGACATGGAAGAGGAATCACCGTGAGCGACCGCAAGGAACAGGTTCTCGAAGAGGTCCGCAAGTACCACCAGGAGGTCTCCCCGCAGCGGGAGTTCGTCCCCGGTACGACGGAGATCTGGCCGTCCGGCGCGGTGCTGGACGAGGCGGACCGGACCGCCCTGGTGGAGGCCGCGCTGGAGATGCGCATCGCCGCCGGGCGGAGCTCCCGGAAGTTCGAGTCGGCCTTCGCCCGCAAGCTCAAGCGCCGCAAGGCCCACCTGACCAACTCCGGCTCCTCGGCGAACCTGCTCGCCGTCTCGGCGCTCACCTCGCACGTCCTGGAGGACCGGCGGCTGAAGCCGGGCGACGAGGTGATCACCGTGGCGGCGGGCTTCCCGACCACGGTCAACCCGATCCTGCAGAACGGTCTCGTCCCGGTCTTCGTGGACGTCGACCTGACCACCTGCAACGCGACGGCCGACCGGGTGGCGGCGGCGATCGGCCCGAAGACCCGGGCGATCATCATCGCGCACGCGCTGGGCAACCCCTTCCCCGTCACCGAGATCGCCCAACTCGCCGAGGAGCACGACCTGTTCCTGATCGAGGACAACTGCGACGCCGTCGGCTCGCTGTACGACGGGAAGCTCACCGGCACCTTCGGCGACATGACCACCGTCAGCTTCTATCCCGCGCACCACCTCACCATGGGGGAGGGCGGCTGCGTGCTGACGTCGAACCTGGGCCTGGCCCGGATCGTGGAGTCGCTGCGGGACTGGGGCCGGGACTGCTGGTGCGAGCCCGGCGAGAACGACAAGTGCCTCAAGCGCTTCCAGTACCAGATGGGCACCCTGCCCGCCGGGTACGACCACAAGTACATCTTCTCGCACGTCGGTTACAACCTGAAGGCGACCGACATCCAGGCGGCCCTGGGGCTGACGCAGCTGGCCAAGCTGGACGACTTCATCGACGCCAGGAAGCGCAACTGGCGGCGGCTGCGGGACGGCCTGGACGGTGTCCCGGGTCTGCTCCTGCCGGAGGCCACCCCCCGCTCCGACCCGAGCTGGTTCGGCTTCGTGCTCACGGTGGACCCCGGGGCGGCGTACACCCGCGCCGAGCTCGTCGCCTTCCTGGAGGACCGGAAGATCGGCACCCGCCGGCTGTTCGCCGGGAACCTGACCCGGCACCCGGCCTACATCGGCCGGCCGCACCGGGTCGTCGGCGAGCTGACGAACAGCGACATCATCACCGAGCACACCTTCTGGATCGGGGTGTATCCGGGGCTCACCGACGAGATGCTGGATTACGTCATCTCCTCGGTCAAGGAGTTCGTGGCCGCGCGCGGCTGAGCTTCAGGACATTCCGAATCGGAAACCGACACCGCGCACCGTGGTGATCCACCGGCTGCACCCCAGTTTCGCGCGCAGACTGCTGATGTGCGTGTCGATGGTCCGGCCGGGTTTCGCCCGCGGGTCGCTCCACACCTGGGTCATGATCTCGCGGCGCGAGAAAACGCTGCCCGGCCGCGAGGCGAGCAGATGGAGCAGATCGAATTCTTTTCTGGTCACCTCGATGCGCCGGTCGTCGAGACGTATTTCCCGGGTGCGGTGGTCGATGCGCAGCGAGCCCACCGTGATGACGTCGTCGGGAAGGGAGGGCTGCAGTCGTACCCGGCGCATCACGGCTTCGATCCGGGCCATCAGTTCGGCGAGGCTGCAGGGCTTGACCACATAGTCGTCCGCCCCCGCGCGGAGGCTGAGGACCCGGTCGAGTTCCGTGTCGCGGGCGGTGACGACGATGACGGCGACGTCGCTGGCGGCCCGGATGCCGCGGCACAGCTCCACGCCGTCGAGGTCGGGCAGGTCGAGGTCGACGAGGAGCAGGTCGACCTTCCCGCACCGTTGGAGCGCCTCGGCGCCGGTCCCGACCCGCTCCGCCCGGTACCCGTGGCGGCGGAGGCCCAGGACGCGCAGGTCGGCGTCGTGGGACGCGCCCTCCGCGGTGAGCACGCTGAGGGCCGCCGGATCCGTCGGCTCGCGCGGTCGTCCGGCGGCCGGCTTTTCGGTGAACAATGGGTGCGGAATAGGTGGTGCGATCGCTCTCGTGGATTCCTTCTTCATGCCGAGATGGCCCCCCGTGCTTTCCTGTCCCCGGTGAATCGAAAATGAATATTCAGGCCATTGTTTCACTTACGTAAACAGTCTACACACGCCTGAACTGCGGTGCCGATGGGTTTAGGGGCCACCGGCCTTTTCCGGCCATTCGGTGAGCCGCCCGCCGAAAGTTCCGAAATGAACGGTTTTTCTGGCCCGTGTCCCGGCGGACAGTCTTCCGCTCCTGTCGGTTGGCTCACTTTCGGCCGAAATCGGCGAGACGGAGGCACGGGGCCGTCGCGGCCGACCCCTCCACCCCACGTATCCTCGACAGCTGGGGAACGGGGGAAGGGATCGCGGAGGTATACAGGTGGAGTTCCGGCTGCTCGGCTCCGTCGCGCTGGTGACGGAGGACGGGGACGTAGCCTTGGGGCCCGCCAAGCGGTCCAGCCTGCTCGTCATGCTCCTGCTGCGACCCAACGGCGCGGTGAACGTGGGCCAGTTGATCGACGCGCTGTGGGAGGAGGAACCGCCCACCCACGCCAAGACCGTGCTCCAGGGGCACGTCTCGCGGCTGCGGGCGCTCCTCGCCGAACACGGCGCGGAGGCGTACGGCGTCGAACTGGCCACCCAGGGTTCGGCCTATGTCCTGCGGATGCCCGAATCACTGGTCGACGCGCACCGCTTCGAAGAGCTCGTGACCCTCGCAGGCGTCCAGCGCCACCCCGCCGACGCGGTACGGATGCTCCGCGAGGCGCTCTCGTACTGGCAGGGCCCGGCCCTCACCGGAACCGTGCACAGCCGCCCCCTGGAGGCGGCCGCCGGCGGTCTCGAGGAGCTGCGGCTGGCCTCCGTGGAGGCGCTGGCGGAGGCGTACGGGAAGCTCGGCGAGCACGGCAGGGCCGCCGCCGTCCTGCGCACCGAGGCCGTCGCGCATCCGCTGCGGGAATCCCTCGCGGCCGCGCTGATGCTGGCGCTCGGCCGCTCGGGACGCCAGTCCGACGCGATCGACTGGTACCACCGCACCCGGCGGCTGCTCGCCGAGGAGCTGGGCGTCGACCCGGGCGAGACGCTCAGCGAGGCCTACGCGACGCTGCTCCGCTCCGGCGGACCCGTCTCCCCGCCCCGCCCCGCCGTACCGGCCGACGTCCCGGCGCCGGAAGGGCTGCCCCGGGCCCCGCGCGGCTTCACCGGGCGCGGCGCCGAACTGGCCGCGCTCGACCGGGCGGTCCGCCTCGGCGACGGACCCGTCTGCCTCGTCACCGGACCGGCCGGCGTCGGCAAGACCGCCTTCGCCGTGCACTGGGCGTACGAGCGCCGCACCGACTTCCCCGACGGGCGGCTCTTCGCCGACCTGCGCGGCTTCAGCGACACCCCGGCGCCCGAGACGGCCGCCGTCCTGCGCGAGTTCCTCCTCGCGCTCGGCGTACCGCCCCAGCGGATCCCGGAGGCCGTCGAGGCACGCGGCGCGCTCTTCCGCTCCCTGACCGGGACCCGCAGACTGCTCGTCGTCCTCGACAACGCCCGCTCCTCCGAGCAGGTCAGGCCCCTGCTGCCCGGCGGCGACCACTGCACCACCCTGGTCACCAGCCGGGACCGGCTCGGCGGCCTCGTCGCCTCCGACGCGGCCCGGCCGGTGCCGCTCGGGCTCCTCCCGCCCGCCGACTCGGAGGCCCTGCTCACCACCGTCCTCGGCGAGACGCGGGTCGCCGCCGAACCCGCCGCCGCGGCACGGCTCGCCGGACTCTGCGACGGACTCCCGCTCGCGCTGCGCGTGACGGCCGCCCGGCTGGCCGAACGCCCCCAGTGGACGCTCGACGCGATGGTCGGCGAACTCGCCGACGAGCAGGGCAGGCTGACGCTCCTCGACGTCGAGGACCGGGGCGTCTCCGCCGCGCTGCACCTCACCGTGCAGCAGCTCCCCGAGTCCGCGGCCCGGCTGTTCCGCGCGATCGGCCTCCACACCGGCTCCGACCTGGACCGGTTCGCGGCGGGCGCGCTCGCCGGGACGACCCCCACCCAGGCCTCCGCCGACCTGGACCGGCTCGCCGCCGCCCATCTGCTCACCGAGTCCGTCCCCGGCCGCTGGACCCCGCACGACCTGGTGCGCCTCTACGCCCGCCATCTCGCCCCGCAGGCCGACCCCGAGGGCCTGCACCGGCTCTTCGACCACTACCTCTACACGGGGCTCGCGGCCGACGCGGCGGCCGAGCCCGGCTCCCAGCCCTGCTACGCGCTGCCCGCCGACGCCCGGCGGCCCGCCTCGACGCGCGAGTTCGAGGACCGTACGGCGGCCCTCGACTGGTACGTGGCCGAACGCGCCGCCCTGGAGGGCGCCGTCACCACCGCGGCCGCCCTCGGCCTGCACGACCGGGCCTGGATGCTCGCCCTGGTGCAGTGGCCCCTGATGCTCATGCGGATCGGGGACGGCTGGACGCCGCTCCTGGAGGCCGGGCTCGCCTCGGCCGAGCACGTCGGCGACCTCGACGCGCAGTCGCGCGCGAGGGCCCTGCTCGGCTGGATCCTGCACGAGGAGGGCCGGAACGCCGAGGCCCTCGTCCACCTGGAGAAGGCCCCCGGCCTCGCCGCCCGGGTGGGCGACACCATCAGCGAGGCGATCGCCTACGTCAACTACGCCGCCGTCCTGGACGCGACCGGGGAGCACGAGCGGGCCGGCCTGCTCATGGTCCACGCGGTCTCGCTCGCCGACCGGACGGGCCACCCCTCCACCCAGGCGCTGACCCTCCAGCACCTGGCGGGGCACTGCCTGAAGGCGGGGGACCACGAGGCGGCGCTCGCCCACACCCTTCGCGCCGGGGAACTCGTCGCCCCGGACGCCGTGGTCGTGCACGCCCAGCTGCAGATCGTCCGGGGTGAGGCGCTGGCCGGCATCGGCCGCCTCGACGAGGCCGCCGACCAGCTGGAACGCGCGATCGTCGCCTCCGAGGCCGCCGGTTTCACCGAGGGTTCGGCGCGGGCGGCGGCAGGCCTCTCGCGCCTGTCAGCGGATCGTTAGCGGTACGCAAGCGGGACGGCAGCGCGGCACCGGAAGCTGGTCACAGCACGGATCGCGTGCATCGACCATCCGCATTCACGGGGGAACCACCATGCGTCACCACCACCGCAAGACCACCGTCCTGGCCGCCGCCGCGGTCGCCGCCCTCTCGCTCGGCCTGACCGCCTGCGGCGGCGGTGACGACGCCACCGGCGCGAAGGACGCGGGGAGCGCGAGCAGCGCGCCGCAGGCCGCCGGGGCCACCGCCGACGGCGCGACCGCCACCGGCGGGACCGCCGACCCGACCGTCGCCGGGAGCGGCTCGGGTTCCGGCTCCGCCGGGGGCTCCACCGCGACCGGCGGCACCTCCACGAAGGGGTCCACGACCGGCATCACGGCCGGCGGCGGCACCGGCGGCGGCACGTCCTCCGCCAAGGCGCCCGCCTGCGCCCACGGCGACGTCAAGGTCACGGCCGCCAAGGCGGACGAGGTCCCGACCGAGCACATCGTCCTCACCGCCACCAACACCTCGGGCCGCGCCTGCACCCTGCTCGAGTACCCGCTGATCGCCTTCGGCCCGATCCAGACCGCCAAGGACGTCCCGGCCGTCGCGAAGAGCAAGCCGGCCGCCCCGATCGTCCTGAAGGCCGGCGCGCCCGCGTACGCCAACGTGCGGATCGCGCTCGGCGGCGTCGACGAGGACACCGAGGTCGTGAAGAGCTTCAACGTGAACCTCTTCGCCGCCGACGGCCCGGCCGAGGGCAGCGTCGTCGTCCAGGCGCCCGCGGGCGGCCTGGCCGTGGACGAGGCCGCCGCGAAGATCGGCTACTGGACGTACGAACTCCGCAACGGGGCCGACGAGTTCTGATCCGGCCGGAGCGAGGGCGGGGCGTGCCGACACGGGCGCCCCGATTCCGTGAGGGGTGTGCGGCCCCTCCCCGGAGGCGCTCCCGCCGGTGCGTACGGCACCGGCGGGAGCGCCTCCGCGTAACGCCACCATGAATTTCGGCGTGACACGAGTGACGGGAGGGGAACCGGCCCGCTCGCGAACTCCGGGTCCCGGGCGACACGGCACGTCGGACAACACCAGGTGAGCGCGTCCGAGGGCGGCCGAAACGGGCGGCGGGGGCGGACGCGAGCGGTCCTGTGGGTCAGCATGTCGGCCGTGTGGCACGGGTGTTGCGGGGTGTCGGCAGCCCTTGTGAGATTCCTATGGATCAGTCAACCTTTCGCTCGGTAGCCGGATGTTCGAGACGGCGCGACCCTCGCATCGTCTTGTCATGTCCCTGCCTTCCCCCACAGCAGCGCACCACCAATGAGGAGGACCCCTCACATGTCAGTGATGCGTGATTCGCGCCGCAGAATCGCCACCGCGTCGGCCATAGCCGTCGCCGCCCTCGCCCTCGGATCCCTCTCCACCTTCCCGGCCCTCGCCTCACCGGCGGCCCCGGAGGGCGTCATCGAGAACGCCGGAGCCGAAGGCGCCATCGCGGGCAGCTACATCGTCACCCTGGAGGAGTCGGCGCAGGCCGAGACCGCCGAGGGCCGCGCGGTCGCCGCCGAGTACGGCGCGAAGATCAAGAAGACGTACACCTCCGCGCTCAACGGCTACAACGTCGAGCTCTCCGAGGCCCAGGCGAAGAAGCTCGCGGCCGACCCCGCGGTGAAGTCCGTGGCGCAGAACCGGGTCTTCACCATCAGCGCCACGCAGCCCTCCCCGCCGTCCTGGGGCCTGGACCGGATCGACCAGCGGGCCCTTCCGCTGAACCAGAGCTACACCTACCCGGACACCGCCGGCTCGGGCGTCACGGCGTACATCATCGACACCGGTGTGCGGATCTCCCACAGCGACTTCGGCGGCCGCGCCTTCAACGGCTTCGACGCCGTCGACAACGACAACGTCGCCCAGGACGGCAACGGTCACGGCACCCACGTCGCCGGCACCGTCGCGGGCACCGCCCACGGCGTCGCCAAGAAGGCCAAGATCGTCGGCGTCCGCGTGCTCGACAACAACGGCTCCGGCACCACCGCCGGCGTCGTCGCGGGCATCGACTGGGTGACCCGGAACGCCGTCAAGCCGGCCGTCGCCAACATGAGCCTCGGCGGAGGCGCCGACGCCACCCTCGACACGGCCGTCCGCAACTCGATCGCGTCCGGCGTCACGTACGCCGTCGCCGCCGGCAACAGCAACGCCAACGCCTCGGGCTACTCCCCGGCGCGCGTGACCGAGGCGCTCACGGTCGGCTCCACGACCAACACCGACGCCCGCTCCAGCTTCTCGAACTACGGCACCGTCCTGGACATCTTCGCCCCGGGCTCGAACATCACCTCGGCGTGGAACACCGGCGACTCCGCCACCAACACGATCTCCGGCACGTCGATGGCGGCCCCGCACGTCGCCGGCGCGGCCGCGCTGTACCTCGGGGACAACCCGACGGCCACCCCGGCCCAGGTGGGCACCGCGCTGGTGAACGCCGCCACGCCGAACGTGGTGACCAACCCGGGCACCGGCTCCCCGAACCGCCTGCTGTACGTCGGTGGCGGCGGCACCACCCCGCCGCCCGGCCCGAAGTTCGAGAACACGGCGGACTACGCCATCGCCGACAACGCGACCGTCGAGTCCCCGGTCACCGTCAGCGGTGTCACCGGCAACGCCCCGGCCACCCTCCAGGTGCCGGTGAACATCGTCCACACCTACATCGGTGACCTCCAGGTCCAGCTGATCGCCCCCGACGGCTCGGCGTACACGCTGAAGGCCTTCGGCACCGGCGGCAGCTCGGACAACATCAACACCACGTACACGGTGAACGCCTCCTCGGAGGTCGCCAACGGCGCGTGGAAGCTGCGGGTCACGGACAACGCGAACGCCGACACCGGGAAGATCGACTCCTGGGGCCTGCAGTTCTGATCCCGGCAGCGCGTGAATGACGCCCGGATCATGAGGGGCGGTCGCCTTGAGGGCGACCGCCCCTTCCGGCGTGCCCGCCCCCGCCGGCACCGTCCCCCGCCCGTCCGCCGCCTCCACCGGCCACGTACGATGCGCGACCGATCATCTGTTCGTGTATCCGCCCCGAAACAGGAGCACCGCACCCGTGGAGCCGACCCAGCCGACCCCGCCTCCTCCGCCCCCGCAGGGCGGTCCGCAGCACGGGGGATGGCCCGCTCCGGGGCCGTACACCTCGCCGGGGATGCCGTACACGGCCGGTCCCTACGCAGGCCCCGCCGGCGCTCCCGGCGGACCCGGCACCGGCCCGTACGGGCAGCCCCGGCGCACCACCAACGGGCTCGCCATCGGCTCCCTCGTCTCCGGCGTCGTCTGCTGTCTGCCGCCGCTCGGCCTGATCCTGGGAGCCGTCGCCCTCCCGCAGATCAGGAAGAGGGGCCAGGCGGGCAAGGGCCTCGCCGTCGCGGGCATCGTCCTCTCCGCCCTCAGCTGCCTGCTGCTCGTGATCGGCCTCGCGACCGGCGGCATCGGCTCGTTCTGGAGCGACTTCAAGGGCGGGATGGACGAGGCGGCCCGCTCGAAGTCGCCGTTCTCGCTGCGGACCGGGCAGTGCTTCATCGACGACGGCAAGCTGGAGGAGTACACGACGGACGTCACCGTCGTCGACTGCGAGCGCCCGCACGACGGCGAGGTGACCGGCGGCTTCAAGGTCACCGGCTTCGACAGGTGGCCCGGCGAGGGGGCGATCGACAAGATCGCGGTGAAGCGCTGCGAGGCGATCAACGCCGCCTACGCGATGGACACCTGGGCCGTGCCGCAGGACGTCTGGCTGTACTACTACCTGCCCAGCGGTCAGAGCTGGCGCTCCGGGGACCGGACCGTGACCTGCTCGTACGCCAGTGAGAAGAAGCCCTTCTCGGGCTCGGTGCGGGCCGACGCGACCACCCTGGACGCGGACCAGACCCGGCTCCTGAAGAACCTCAACCCGATCGAGGCCCTCGTCCACCAGGAGCCGGAGGAGGACCCGGACGAGGACTTCCCGGTCAACAGGGCCTGGGCGGGGAAGGTCGTGGCGGCGATCGACGCGGCCCGCACGGGTCTCGGCCGGCCCTCCTGGTCCGGCGCGGCCGCGGCCCCGGTCGCGGAGCTCGGGAAGGAGCTCGACGCGGCCTCGAAGCAGTGGGCCCGCCTTGCGGCGGCGGCCGACGCGGACGCGTACTGGGAGGAGTACGACACGTCCTGGGAGACCCTGCCGGAGGACCTCGGCGCGAAGGCGCGGACCGCGCTCGGCCTGACCGGCACGCCGCCGGTGGGCGTGGGCAGCCCGGTCTGAGCCCCGGCCCGACGGGCGGGCGATCGAACGGGGCCGGGTCTCCCTCGGGAGGCCCGGCCCCGTCGTGTGCGGACCGGAGCGGTGGACCGGGTGGCGGCGGCCCGTGACCGACCGCCGCCCCCGGCCCGCCGCGGGGCGGGAAGCCGGTCCGCGGTTCGGGGGCCCCGGCCGCCGCGCGGGCGGCCGGGGCGGGGGTGTCAGCGCCGGGACAGACCCCGGTCGATGGCGGTGATCAGCTCACCGTCCGGGGTGTCCCCGTCGAGGGACCAGACCATCGCGCCGCCGAGCCCGTTCTGCCGGACGTAGGAGGCCTTGGTGCGCAGCACGCTCGGGTCGTCGTAGGTCCACAGGGTGGTGCCGTCGAAGAGCCAGGCGTGGCCGTTCCTCTCGCCCCGGTAGAGCTTGTACGTCCCCGAGTTCGCCAGCGCCTTCAGGAACTTGTAGTCCTCCGAGCCGGCCGTCCAGGTCGCGGGGGCCGGCCCGGTGGCCGGCTGCCCGAGTCCGTCGCCGCCGCCGGTGACGCCGGTCCAGCCCTGGCCGTAGAACGGCATGCCGACCACCAGCTTGTGCGCGGGGGCCCCGCGCCGCAGCCAGGCCTTGACGGTCTGGTCGACGCTGAAGTCGTTCCTGGCGAAGAGCGCGGACTGCTGGGCGGTCGTCCTCTCGCCGGAGACGTGGAAGTCGTAGCCCTGGAGGTTCACGAAGTCGAAGTCCCGCATGATCTTGGGGACCTCGAAGCCCGCGTCGATCTTGGCGGGCGCCGTGGGCACGTACGCGCTGAGTTCGAAGTGCTTGCGCTTCTTCAGCGAGCGCCCGTAGCTGTCGAGCTGGGTGCGGAACTCCCGCACCAGCTTGGTGAAGTTGGGCTTGTCCTCGGGGCGGATGACGTTCCCGGGCGCGCCGTCCGAGCCCGGCCACTCCCAGTCCAGGTCGATCCCGTCGAAGATCCCGGCGGCCGCGCCGACGCCACCGCGGGCGCCGTCGACGGGCAGGTTGCCCTTGACGTACGTGTCGATGCAGGAGGCGACGAGGGTCTTGCGGCCGGCGTCGGTGCGCACCGCGTCGGAGAAGTGCGCGGAGCCGCTCCAGCCGCCCAGCGAGATCATGACCTTGAGGCCGGGGTTGGCGGCCTTCAGCTCGCGCAGCTCGTTGAAGTTCCCGGCCAGCCGCTGGTCGGCGGTGTCACCCACGCCGTCCACCGAGGTGGCGGCGTCGACGGGGCGCACGTAGTCGGCCCAGGGGTCGGAGCCGGGAACGTTGCCCATGAGGCACTTGCCGTCCGAACCGACCACGCCGAAGGCGTAGTTGATGTGGCTGAGCTTGGCGGCGGTGCCGCTCGTCTCCAGGTCCTTGACCTGGAAGTTCCTTCCGTAGATGCCCCATTGGGTGAAGTAGCCGATCCGCTTCAGCTCGGGCTTGTGCCCGGAGGGCTGGTGCGCGTCGGCGGTGGGGGCCAGGGTGGCGAGGAGGCCGAGGGTGGCCGCGGCGGCCGCACCGAAGGTCAGCTTGGTCATGGCTCTGGGACGCATGGGCTCGTTCCTGTGCGAGGCGGGATGGAGCGTGCGGTGTGGAGCGTGTGATGTGGAGCGTGCAGGCAGGAAGGTATTGGTCTGGACCAATGCGGGTCAAGGGGTTCGACGGCATCTACCCGGGGTGACCACGGGGAGCAAGACCCCTGATCGCGGCGTCATCACTTCGAGTGAAACTTTGGCCCATGCTTGCGGATCGCGACCGTCGGTTGTCAGGCTGTAGCTGTAAGTCAACCTGAGGGGAGTGTCCAGTGACGTTCGGTGAGCAGCCCGCCTATCTGCGCGTGGCGAGCGATCTGCGGGAGAAGATCGCCAACGGCTCGCTTCCGCCGCATACCCGTCTCCCCTCGCAGGCACGCATCCGCGAGGAGTACGGGGTGTCGGACACCGTCGCGCTGGAGGCCCGCAAGGTACTCATGGCCGAGGGGCTCGTGGAAGGGCGCTCGGGCTCGGGCACCTACGTGCGGGAGCGCCCGGTGCCGCGCAGGATCGCCCGCTCCGGCTACCGCCCCGCGGCCGGCGCGAGCCCCTTCCGGCAGGAGCAGGCGGCCGAAGGGGCCCGCGGCACCTGGGAGTCGAGCAGCGAGCAGGAGCCGGTGAGCGGAGAGGTGGCCGAGCGGCTCGGCATCGAGCCGGGGGAGCGGGTCATGCGCACGCGGTACGTGTACCGGGACGGGGGCGAGCCCATGATGGTCGCCACCTCCTGGGAGCCGCTGGCCGTCACCGGCCGGACCCCGGTGATGCTGCCCGAGGAGGGGCCGCTGGGCGGCTGCGGCGTCGTCGAGCGGATGGCCGCCATCGACGTCGTCGTGGACAACGTGGTGGAGGAGGTCGGCGCCCGCCCCGGACTCGCCGAGGAACTCCTGGCGCTCGGCGGGGTGCCGGGGCACGTGGTGATGGTCGTGGAGCGCACGTACTACGCGTCGGGGCGGGCCGTCGAGACGGCGGACGTCGTGGTCCCCGCCGACCGCTACCGCCTCTCGTACCACCTGCCGGTGAGATGAGCCTCCGGCGGCGGGGCCGCGGTCGCCCCCGTGGCTGTTCGCCGGGGACGGCCGGCCGGGTGGTGTGGCCGTTCAGCGGGGACGGCCGTCCGGGCGGTGTGACCGCGAGTTAACGGGGCGTCAGCCCGCTTAACCGCGTGGCAACCGCGTGCCGCCGCCGTCCGTCACGCCCGGCTCCTACCTTCCTCGTCCGTACCCGCGAACCGGTCGGACGACAGGAACCCTCATGACGGACACGATGACCACCCCTGCCCCGGAGCCGGGCGGGGGCACCGCCCGGGCCCCCGGGGCGCCGGGGGAGGCCGCGCCACCTCCCGGCCCCCGCCGCAGCTACGCCAGGCTGGCGGCGGACGAGAGCCGCGAGGACTACTCGCTGCGCTACGCCCCGCACTCCTTCCGCCGCTGGTCGCCGGCGACCGTGGCCGGCACCGCCCTCGGCGGCATCGCCTACCTCGCCGACTTCGCGATCGGCGCCTCGATCGTCTTCACCTACGGCTTCGGCAGCGGACTCGCCTCGATCCTCACCGCCGCCACCCTCATCTTCCTCACCGGCATCCCCATCGCCCGCGCCTGCGCCACCTACGGCCTGGACATGGACCTCATCACCCGCGGCGCCGGCTTCGGCTACTTCGGCTCCACGCTCACCTCGCTCATCTACGCCTCCTTCACCTTCATCTTCTTCGCCCTCGAAGGCTCGATCATGGCCCAGGCCATGCACCAGGCCGTCGGACTGCCGGTCGAGATCGGATATCTGATCACGACGCTGATCGTCATCCCGATCGTCTTCCGCGGCATGGGCGCCCTGGCCAAGGTGCAGGCCTGGACGCAGCCGATCTGGCTCGTCGGCATGGTGCTGCCCTTCGTCGTCCTGGCCTTCGAGGCCCCCGACGCCTGGGGCGCCTTCGCCTCCTTCGGCGGCACGGAGGGCGCCGGCGCCGGCTTCTCGTGGATCGGCTTCGGCCTCGGCACGGGCGTCGCGCTCTCCCTGATCGCCCAGATCGGCGAACAGGCCGACTACCTGCGCTTCATGCCCGCCAGGACGGAGGCCACCAAGCGCCGCTGGAACCTCGCCGTGCTCGCCGCCGGGCCCGGCTGGGTCGTCATCGGCGCGGCCAAGCAGCTCGGCGGAGCCTTCCTCGCCTTCGTCGCCCTGGAGGCCGTCGGCAAGACCCACGCCCTGGAGCCGATCGCCCCGCAGATCGAGGCGCTCAAGCCCTGGCTCGGGACGTTCGCCCTGCCCGCCGCCGCCCTCTTCGTCATCGTCTCCCAGGTCAAGATCAACGTCACCAACGCCTACAGCGGCTCGCTGTCCTGGTCGAACTTCTTCTCCCGCATCACCCACCGGCACCCCGGCCGCGTCTGGTACATCTTCCTCAACCTCGCCATCGCGCTGACGCTGATGGAGATGAACATGTTCGCGGCCCTGAACAAGCTGCTCGGGTTCTACTCCAACGTCGGCATCGCCTGGATCACGGCCGTCGCCGCCGACCTCGTCATCAACAAGCGGGCCGGCTGGAGCCCCCCGTACATCGAGTTCAAGCGCGCCTATCTGTACGCGGTGAACCCGGCGGGCTTCGGCGCCATGGTCATCGCCTCCGTCGTCTCGATCCTCGCCTTCTTCGGTCTCTTCGGTACGTACGCGCAGGCGTTCTCCACCTTCATCGCCGCCGGACTCGCCCTCGTCCTCTGCCCGCTGATCGCCCGGGCGACGAAGGGGCGTTACTACCTGGCCCGCCCGAACCTGGTGAACGGCCCGGCGGCGGGAGCCGTCGACGAGCGCGCGACCCACACCTGCGCGGAGTGCGAGACGGCCTACGAACTGCCCGACATCGCCGACTGCCCGGTGCGGTCCGGCCCCGTCTGCTCCCTCTGCTGCTCGCTCGACGCCACCTGCGGGGACGTCTGCCGCAAGGACCCCGGGGGTGCGGGCGGGCCGGTCCTGATGCCCGTGCCGACCGTTCCCCCGAGGGATGCCGGGGAGGCCCCCGGGGCGTGAAGGTTCGGCCTCCCTCCGTCGGTTCCCGGCCGATCCGTATCTCTTTGTGCAATTCCGTATCCGCTGTGTGAAGGTCAGGCGTAAGCTCCGGCATATGCGGATTGCGGTTTCCCGGAGATCCTTGACGGCGTCCGGACCGGTGGAGGGAGAAGCCAGATGACCGAGAGCGGCCCCGTCCTCGCCTGGCTCGTCATTCGGCAGGACGACAACGGCAACCGCTACCGGGTGGGGCGGTACGCGACCAAGGACGAAGCGCAGAAGATCGCCGACAGTCTCGACGACCGCGGCCACAAGCAGCTCTACTGGGTCGAGCACATCGGCAGCCCCGCCCTCTGAGTCCGGCGGACGCCCGCCGGGCCGGGCTACGCTCGCGCCCATGACCGAACGCACCACCGATCCCGCCGCGCCCCGCGAACCCGCCGTGGTCGTCGTCGCGGGAGCCCTGTACGACCGGGGACGGCTCCTCGCCGCGCGCCGCAGCGCCCCCGTCGAGCTCGCCGGCCGCTGGGAACTGCCCGGCGGCAAGCTCGAACCGGGCGAGAGCCCCGAGGAGGCCCTCGTGCGAGAGCTGCGGGAGGAGCTCGGCGTCGAGGTCGAACCGGGGGAGCGCATCCCCGGCGAGTGGCCGCTGAAGCCCGGATACGTCCTCCGGGTCTGGACCGCGCGGCTGCTCTCCGGCGAACCGCGTCCCCTGGAGGACCACGACGCCCTGCGCTGGCTCGCGCGCTCCGAACTGGACTCGGTCGACTGGCTCGACCAGGACCGCCCCGCCGTCGCCGAGGCCGCCCTGAGACTCCCGGAGGCGCCCGGCACCGGAGCGCACGGCTGACTTTCTACGCCGTTCGTGCCACCGTGCGCCCGCTGCTGCGCCCAGCGCGATATCACACCCCAAATATCGGGTATGTCCTGATTGACCCGTTGAAAGAGGACGTGGGCCTTCCTGCTGACGCACGGCTGGGGAAGTGATCGGGTGTGATCGACACCGACGGCGAACGCGCCGAGTGGTACTTCCCTGCGGAAGCGAACGCCGTGCGCACGGCCCGGCACGCCGTGCGCGAGACCCTGAGGGCCTGGGAGCTCGACTCGACCCTCGGCGATGTGACCGTCCTGCTGGTCAGCGAGCTGGTGACCAACTCCCTGCGGTACGCCTCCGGACCGATCGGGGTCCGGCTCGTCCGCCCCCGGCTCGACGACCAGGACCCGAACCACCCGCCCGCGCTGCTCGTGGAGGTTTCCGATCCGCTTCCGGATCCGCCCACCGAACGCGCCCCCGGACCCGAGGACGAGGGGGGCCGCGGGCTCGGTCTGGTGGCCTGTTCCGCCCGCCGCTGGGGAACCCGTAAGGGAAGGGCCGGCAAAACCGTATGGTTCGAGCTGGCTCTCCCTGGTGAGTAAACAGGGAGGGACAACGATCACCGGTACTCGGAGCGGGACGACCGAGACCACCCTGTGATCGTGAACGTCGTGCCGTCGGGGCCTGCCGTATTGAATACTGCGGGCATGGCCGGTCCGGTGCGGTGAGCTGGAGGGGACGGTCGCGTGAGCGAGATACCTGAGACGGCGAGTGGCGGCGTCGTGTGGCAGAGCAGCCCGCCCGGCTCGATCTATGACTACATCCGGGTGGCCTCCTTCTCGATCGGGCCCGACGGCCTCGTCGAGCAGTGGAGCCGACGAGCCGTGGACCTCTTCGGGGTCACCGCCGAGGAGGCCAGGGGCAAGGACCCCGTCGAGGCCTTCATGCCGGCCGACCTGCGGGAGCGCGGCCACCGACGGGTCAGGGAGATCCTCGACGGCAAGGAGTGGACAGGTCTCGTCCCCTTCCGGATCCCGGGCGAGGAGCGGCCCCACGGCATCGCCGAGATGTACGTCATGCCGAGCGAGACCCAGTCCGGGGAACGGGCCGCGCTCTGCATCGTCGTCGACGTCCGCGCCCTGCGCCGCATCGAGACCGACCTCGCCGCCTCCCAGGCGATATTCGGCCAATCCCCCTTCGGCTTCCTCCTCTTCGGCACCGACCTCACCGTGAAGCGGGCCAACCGGCGGTTCGCCACCGTCTTCGGCGGCTCCGCCGACGACCACCGCGGCCGGACCGTCCACGACTACCTCAACCGGCCCGAGGCCGAGCGGATGACCGCCGCCCTCCGGAGCGTCCTGGAGACCGGGGAGTCCGTCACCGACTTCGAGATCGTCGGCGCCGCGCCCGGCGCCCGGGACCGCCGCCACTGGTCCATCAACCTCTACCGGGTGCACAGCGGCTCCGGCCGCCCGATCGGCGTCGCGGGCCTCGGCATCGACGTCACCCGCCGCCACAACGCGGCCAGGGAGGCGGCCAGCGCCCGCCGCAACCTCGCCCTCCTCAACGAGGCCGGCGCCCGCATAGGCAACTCCCTCGACCTGGAGGCCACCGCGCGCGAGCTGCTCGCCGTCGCCGTCCCCGGCTTCTGCGACCTCGCCTCCGTCGACCTCTACCAGGCCCTGCTCACCGGCGACGAGGCCCCGCCCGGCCGGTGGGGCGGCTCCCACGACGTCGGCTACGGCGGCAGCGCCGAACTCCGCCGGGTCGCCGTCGCCAGCGCCGTCTCCGACACCCCCCTCAGGGCCGGCGAGGGCAGCGAACCGGGCGGCGGCTGTTGCGGACCCGAACCGATCCAGGTCGGAGCCGTCCACCGCTACCCCTTCAACTCGCCGTGCGCCGGAGCCCTGCGCACCGGCCGCCTCCGGACCGTGCCGGGCGTCGACGGCGACCTCGTCCAGTCCACCCTGGTCGTCCCGATGGTCGCCCACGACATCGTCGTCGGCCTCGCCCAGTTCTCCCGCACCAAGGGCAGCGAGCCCTTCGGGGAGCGCGACCGGGCCCTCGCCGTCGAACTCGCCGCCCGCGCCGCCGTCTGCATCGACAACGCGCGCCTCTACCGCCGCGAGCACGAGCGGGCCCTGATCCTCCAGCGCAGCCTGCTCCCGCCCGGCGACCCCGAGGCGGCCGGCCTCGACATCGCCTGCCGCTACCTCCCCGGCACCGACGCCACCGAGGTGGGCGGCGACTGGTTCGACGTCATCGAACTCCCCGGCCACCGCACCGCCCTCGTCATCGGGGACGTCATGGGCCGCGGCCTGCGCGCCGCCGTCGCCATGGGAGAACTGCGCACCGCCGTCCGCACCCTCGCCCAGCTCGACCTGGAGCCTGCCGAGGTCCTCTCCCACCTCGACGAGATCGCCCGCGGCCTCGGCGCCCCCATCGGCGCCCAGCAGTCCCGCGGCCACAAGTCGCGCGGCCCCGAACTCTCCGAGGTCTACCTCGCCACCTGCGTCTACGCCGTCTACGACCCGGTCACCCGCCGCTGCACCTTCGCCAACGCCGGGCACCTCCCGCCGGTGCTCGTCGAACCGGGCGAGGAGGCCCTGCTGCTCGACGTACCGCCGGGGATGCCGCTCGGAGTCGGCGGCGAGCCCTTCGAGGAGGTCGAGGTCGAACTCCCGGAAGGCGCCCTCCTCGCCCTCTACACCGACGGACTCGTCGAGTCCCGCGACCACCCCCTCGACGAGGGCCTGACCGCCTTCCGGCGCGCCCTCACCGACCCGGCCCGTCCCCTGGAGGACGTCTGCGACCGGGTCCTGAACAGCCTGGACACCGGGCACGGCGAGGACGACATCGCCCTCCTCATGGCCAGGATCCAGGGCCTGCCCAGCGAGGCGGTCGGCGACTGGCGGCTGCCCAGGGAGCCCCGCTCGGTCGGCCGGGCCCGGGAACTCGCCCGCACCCAGCTCAAGGCCTGGGACCTCGAACCGCTCGTCGACACCGTCGAACTCCTCGTCAGCGAGCTCGTCACCAACGCGCTGCGCTACGGCGAGGGGGAGATCCGGCTGCGGCTGCTCCGCGACCGCACCCTCGTCTGCGAGGTCTGGGACGCGGGCCTGGTCCAGCCGAGGCGCCGCCGGGCCAAGGACACCGACGAGGGCGGCCGGGGCCTCCAGCTCGTCGGGCTGCTCAGCTCGTCCTGGGGCTCGCGTCGCACCCCGCGCGGCAAGACCGTCTGGTTCGAACTGGCCCTGCCGGACGGCGAGGGGACGGCGGAACCCACGGTGGAACAGCTCCTGAGCATGTTCTGACCGGCGCCGGCCCCACCCGGCCACGCGCCGGAACCAGGACGGGATCAGCCCTTGAGCGCCGCCAGCCGGGCCTCGATCTCGGCGCTGTCGCCCAGCGCGTCCAACTGCTCGAACTGGGCGTCCAGGGAGGAGGCGGCCAGCTCCTGCTTGCCCATCGCCCGCGCCTCCTCCCGGCGCACCTTGTCCTCGAAGCGGTTCAGCTCGCTGGTCGGGTCGAGCACGTCGATGTTCTTCACGGCGTCCATCATCGTGTTCTGCGCCTGCGCCGACTTGGCGCGGGCCACCAGCTCGTCGCGCTTGGCCCCCAGCTCGCCCAGCTTCCCCTTCATCTGGTCGAGGCCGGTCCTGAGCTTCGACACCACCTCGGTCTGCGCCGCGATCGTCGGCTCCGCCGTCCTCGCCTCCTTCTCCGACTGGAGCTGACGGCCGAGGGCCACCTTCGCCAGGTTGTCGAAGCGGTCCGCCTCCGCCGTCTGCCCGCCGCTCCGCAGCTCGTCGGCCTTCCGGCTGGCGGCGAGCGCCTTGCCGCCCCACTCCTTCGCCGCCTCGACGTCCTCCTGGTGGTCCTGCTCCATCAGCCGGAGGTTGCCGATGGTCGCGGCCACCGCCTCCTCGGCCTCCGCGATGTTGTTCGAGTAGTCGCGGATCAGCTGGTCCAGCATCTTCTGCGGATCCTCCGCCTGGTCCAGCAGCGCGTTGATGTTCGCCTTCGCCAGCTGGGTGACCCGGCCGAGGATGGTCTGCTTGCTCATGGCTCTTCTCCTTGAGAGGGACAGAAAGGGTGAGGACCCGGCTCGCGCCGTCCTCAGAAACGGCCTCCGCCGCCCAGCCGGCCGCGCGTGCCGCCGCCGCCGAAGCTGCCGGGCCCGCCGCCGAAGCCTCCGCCCCCGAACCCCCCGCCACCCGTCCCCCCATGTCCGCCTCCCCTTCCCCCGCCGAACAGTCCGCCGAGGATGATGCCGCCGAGCACCGCACCGCCGAGCCCGCCGCCGCCTCTTCCTCCCACTCCTGATACACCGCCCAGGCCGTCCGGGTTCCCATACGTCCGCACGTCCTGCTCGGCGAGGTCCTGGGCGCGCCGGGCCAGCGCGTCCGCCTGCTGGGCCTCCGCGAGGGCGGTCTGCGGGTCGTCGGCGTCGGCGAGCGCCCGCGCCTTCTCCCAGCGGCGCTGGGCCTCGGCCAGGCGGGTACGGGCCTCGCTGCCCACCGCGCCCCGGTGGGTGGTGATGTAGTCCGAGGCCGCGCCGATCGCCGAGCGGGCCGTCAGCATCACCTGGCCGAGGAGCGCGCGGGCGCGCCGGCTGCCCGATTCGCGCTCCCGCGCGCCCTCCAGGGCCTCGTCGAGCGCCGCGTCGGCCTCCTCGATCCGGCGCAGGGCGTCGAGCGGGTCGTACCGTCCGGAGTCCACGAGGCGCCGCACCTCGGCGACGACCGACGCGGCGCGGGCGATCCGGCCCTGGAGGTCGGCCGTGGACACCCCTTCGGCGGTCCCCTTCAACAGGCCCTGGGCGTCCGCCAGGTCCGCGTCCGTCTCCGCGAGCGCGCCGGGCAGCCTGCCGACCGCCTCGGCCAGCTCCTGCGCCCGCCGGTCCACGGCCTCGATCAGCCGGGCCGCCTGGTCCACGGCGCCCTCGGCGGCCCGGATGTGGACGGCGGCCCCGCCGTTCTCGCCGGCGTCGATCTGCCGGCGGGCCTGGTCGACGTGGGCGGTCGCGAACACGATCCGGTCCCTGGCCTGTTCGACGTCGCCGGCGACGGGGGCGGCCGCGGTCTCGGCGTACCGCTCGCGCATCGCGGTCAGGGCGGCCTCGGCCGTGCCCATCCGGGCGGTCTGCTCGCGGACGGCGGCCTCGACGGAGTCCAGTGCCTGGGGCGCGGTCCGCTCCAGGGCCCGCAGCCGGTCGAAGGCCTCGCTCTCGGCGTCGAGGCGGGCGTTCGCCTCCGCGCAGCGGCGCACGATCTCGTCGAGCATGCTCCGGCGGGTCGAGTCGTCCTCGGGGAAGGCGTCGTCGAGTCTCTGCCGCAGCCGGAACGAGGCCGTCAGCTGCTCCTCGGCGAAGGCGACCGCCTCGGTGAAGGGGTGTACGGCCTCCTCGCCGAACTGGGCTGACGCGAAGCCGAGTTCCTCCTGGCTGGTGCGGACGGCGTCGTCGGTGGCGACCAGCGTCCGCCGGGCCTGCCCGTCGAGCTCGTCGAGGGTCGGCGGCGCGGGCTCCCCGGGGGTGCCCCAGCCCTGCCCGCCCTGCGGCGTGGTGCGGGTCTCGTTCCGCCGGCGCCGTTTGGTGTACGCGTACGCCGCCACGGCTCCCGCGCCGCCGATCAGGACCACGGGGAGGACCAGGTCGGTCGCGGAGGTGCCGTCCTCGGCGGCCCCGCCCGGGTCGGCGGGCCCGGGGGTCAGCGCCGGAGTGGGGACGGGCTGCCCGGCGAGGACGGCGGAGTACCCGTCGGCGGCGCCGATCGCGGCGCCCGCCCAGTCGTTCTGCCGCAGCGCCGGTTCGATCGCGGTCCGGGCCACCTCGTCGAGCTGGGCCTGGGTGAAGCGCGAGTCCGGGTCGGCGGAGTAGCCGTACAGGCGGTCGTGGGTCGCGACGGAGAGCAGGACGTCGTCGGGTCCGAGGCCGTTGCGCTCGGCCGTGGCGTCGGCCCAGGACTGCCCCGAGCGCCCGGAGAAGTCCCTCACGTAGACGACGAAGAGCTGGATCCGCCGGTCGTCGTAGAGGCGGTCGAGGGCCTGGACCACGGAGGCGCGGCGGTCGCCGAGGGCGTCCACCCGGTCGGTGATCTGTCCGTCGCGGGACAGCTGGACGGGGTCGTCGGCGTGGGCACCGTGAACGGCGGGCACCAGGAGCCACCACGCCGCCACCAGTACCGCGAGAAGGGCTCGGGTGGCTATTCGCGTCACAGAAGGGAGGCTATGTCCGGGTATGTCGCCGCGCGAGCGGGCCGCGGCCGGACGGAATCCCTTCCGTGCGGCGCTCGCGGAGGCGCCGGCCGGGGCTGAACCGCCGATGGCCCTCGACCGGAACCCGCCGGGCCCGCGCCCGGCCGGCGGCGACCCGCTCCCACGGCCGCGCCCCCCCAGGAGCGCCCCGCCCCGGGCGGGTTGGGCCGCACGAGTGGCGTTTTCCGGACGTGTCGCCGTGTCGCCGTGGCCGAATCTGTTCCGTCCTTTTCAGTGGATGAGCAATAGGTGTGATCATCTCCAAATGGAATGAATCTGGACGAAGGGGTACACGTCATGTCCCAGATCGGCGCCCCTCGCGGGAGGACATGCTCCAGGAGCCCCCGCTCCCGCACGCTCCGCTCCGTCGCCACCCTCACCAGCGCCGTCCTGGCCGTCGCCGTCCTCGCCGGATGCAGTTCCGGCGACGAGGCCGACGAGGTCGCGGCCGCGGCCCAGGACAACGCGCCCGCCGCGCGCGAGAAGGTCGCCGACGGCGGCACCCTGCGCTGGGCGGTCGACACGCTGCCCACCACCCTGAACACCTTCCAGGCCGACGCCGACGGCACCACCTCCCGGATCGCCGGGGCGGTGCTCCCCTCCCTCTACACGATCGACGGCCGGGGCAGGCCCCAGCGGAACGCCGACTACCTGGAGTCCGCGCAGGTCGTCGAGACGGAGCCCAAGCAGGTCGTCCTCTACAAGCTCAACCAGCAGGCGGTGTGGAGCGACGGACGCGAGATCGGGGCGCCCGACTTCGTCGCCCAGTGGCGGGCCCTGAGCGGCCGCGACACCGCGTACTGGACCGCCCGGAACTCCGGGTACGAGCGGATCGAGAAGATCGAGCGGGGCAAGAACGACCTGGAGGTACGGGTCACCTTCGCCAAGCCCTACGCCGACTGGCAGTCCCTCTTCACCCCGCTCTACCCCAAGCAGGTGATGGGCTCCCCGAACTCCTTCAACGACGGGGCCCGCACCACCCTCAAGGCCACCGCGGGACCGTTCCTGCTGAAGGCGATCGACCGCAAGGGCGGCGCCGTCACCCTCGCCCGCAACCCCCGCTGGTGGGGACAGCCGGCCAAGCTCGACAGCCTCGTCCTCAAGGCCGTCCCCCGGGCCGACCGGGCGGACGCGCTCGCCGCGGGCAGCCTCGACCTGGCCGAGATCGATCGGTCCACCGCCGAACGGATCGCCCTCGCGCTCCGGGACGCCCGCGCCGGACGCAACGGCGCCCAGGCCGCCCTCGCCCACGGCCCCGGCTCCTCGACCACCCCCTCCAAGGCCTTGAGGTCCTGGGCTCTCGCCCACGGCTCCGACGAGGAGAAGGCGGAGGAGGTCCAGGCCGCCCGTGCGGAGAACCAGAAGGCGATCGCCCGGTACGCGACCGCGCAGGACACCCTCGCGAAGTACGTGGTCCGCAAGTCCCTGGAGCCCGCCTACACCCAGCTCTCGCTGAACGGCGAGTCCGGTCCGCTCGCCGACGAGCGGGTACGGCGCGCGGTGGCCCGTGCCCTCAATCGCCGGGAACTGGCCGAAGCCGTACTCAAGCCGCTCGGCCTCCCGGCCGATCCTCCCGGCAGCCACCTGGCCCTCGCCGGCCAGGCCGCGTACGCGGACAGCAGCGAAGCCCTCGGCAGCCAGGACACCAAGGAGGCGCGGGCGCTCCTCGCCGACGCGGGCTGGGTCCCGGGCGGCGCGGCCAGGAAGCCCGCGGAGGCGGGCACCAAGGCCGGCAGCGAGGCGGAGAAGGCCGCCGCCGAGAAGAAGGCCGGCGAGAAGGCCGGCGAGAAGACTGCGGAGAAGGCCGAGGAGAAGACAGGGGAGAAGACAGAGGGGAAGGCCGGAGAGCCGGGCGCCGGCTCCACCGACGCCGGGAAGGCGGCCGACACCGCCTCCGACGAGGGCCTCTACATCGTCGGCGACGACAAGCCCGGCGAGCGCCCGGCCGCCCCCGCCCCCGTCGTCGGCGGCCCCGAGAACGGCACCGCCGTCCTCGCCCCGGCCCCCGCGGCCGCCCGCCAGAGCGCCGCGCTCCTCGCCTGGGCCGAGGCCCTGGACACCGGTACGGGCTCCGCCGCCCGCGCCGCCCAGACGGTGCCCAGGACCGACAAGGGCGTCGCCGGGGCCTACGCCCCGCGCGGCACCGCCGCCCCCGTGACCGTCCCCGAGGCCGCCAAGGGCCTCGGCAAGGACGGCAAGGCCCTCAGCCTCCGCTTCGTCCTGCCGTCCGGCCCCGGCTCCGAGTCGCTGCGGACGGTCGGCGACCGCATCGTCCTGATGCTCGACGCCGTCGGCATCCGCACCGAGGTCACCAAGGTCTCCGACGAGAGCTTCTTCAAGGACCACGTGGCCTCGGGCGACTACGACCTGGCCCTCTACTCCTGGCCCGCCTCCGCCTTCCCGGCGACCGACGCGCGGCCGATCTTCGCCAAGCCCGAGCCGGCCTCGGACGGCTCCCTCCTGGTCGAGCAGAACTACTCGCGGGTCGGCACCGACCGCATCGACCAGCTCTTCGACCAGGCGGCCGGGACGCTCGACGAGGAGGAGGCCCGCGAGCTCGTCCGTCAGGCCGACGCCCGGATCTGGGCCGCCGCGGGCTCCATTCCCCTCTATCAGCGCCCCCAGCTGGTCGCCGCCAGGGCCGACCTCGTGAACGCCGGAGCCTGGGGCCTCGGCGCCCCCCGCTACCAGGACATCGGTTTCAAGAAGCCGGAGACCGCCAGGGGCGCCGAACGAAACCGCTGAAAGCCCTGAAAGCTCTGAAAGCGCAGGTCACAACCTCAGAAGGTGCTCAACTTCCTTGCCCGCCGGTGACCCCGGCGGGCAGGATCGCGTCGGCCCCTTGACCCGGCCCGTCCCGTTGTCACCCAGCCGCCACTCCGCGGTCGCACCACCGCAGCCGTACCGCCGTCACAGCGCGCCCCCACCGCGCCCCGGCGGAGCCGAAACCCCCCCAGTAGACCCTCTCGGATCCGGGCGGGGAAGCCCCTTGCGCGGCAGCCCCGTACCATAGGACATAGCCGTGGCGCGTCCGCCCGGCGGGCGTACGAGGAACTGACGCCGCATCCCACGATCCGAGAGAAGCGCAAGCACCCATGCCCACGCGCCACGACATCCGTAACGTCGCCATCGTCGCCCACGTCGACCATGGCAAGACGACCATCGTCGACGCCATGCTCAAGCAGGCCGGTGCCTTCGCCGCCCACCAGCAGCTCGACGACCGCATGATGGACTCGAACGACCTGGAGCGTGAGAAGGGCATCACGATCCTCGCCAAGAACACGGCGGTGAAGTATCACCCCAAGGACGGCGGGGCCCCGATCACGATCAACATCATCGACACCCCCGGCCACGCCGACTTCGGTGGCGAGGTCGAGCGCGGTCTGTCGATGGTGGACGCGGTCGTCCTCCTCGTGGACGCCTCGGAGGGTCCGCTCCCGCAGACCCGCTTCGTGCTGCGCAAGGCCCTCCAGCAGCGTCTGCCCGTCATCCTCTGCATCAACAAGACGGACCGCCCGGACTCCCGGATCGACGAGGTCGTCAACGAGACCTACGACCTGTTCCTGGACCTGGACGCGGACGAGGACCAGATCGAGTTCCCGATCGTCTACGCCTGCGGCCGTGACGGCGTCGCCTCGCTGACCAAGCCGGCGGACGGCACCGTCCCCGCCGACAGCGACAACCTGGAGCCGTTCTTCTCCACCATCCTGGAGCACGTCCCGGCCCCGTCGTTCGACGAGGAGGCCCCGCTCCAGGCCCACGTCACCAACCTCGACGCCGACAACTTCCTCGGCCGCATCGCGCTGCTCCGCGTCGAGCAGGGCGAGCTGCGCAAGGGCCAGACGGTCGCGTGGATCAAGCGGGACGGCTCGATCTCCAACGTCCGCATCACCGAGCTGATGATGACCGAGGCGCTCACCCGCAAGCCCGCCGAGGTCGCCGGCCCCGGTGACATCTGCGCCGTCGCCGGTATCCCCGACATCATGATCGGCGAGACCCTGGCGGACCCGGAGAACCCGATCGCGCTTCCGCTGATCACGGTCGACCAGCCGGCCATCTCCATGACCATCGGCACCAACACCTCGCCGCTCGTCGGCCGCGGCGGCACGGGCAAGGGCGCGGACGCCAAGTCCGCGGTCAAGCAGCGCAAGGTCACCGCCCGCCAGGTCAAGGACCGTCTGGACCGCGAGCTGATCGGTAACGTCTCGCTCCGCGTCCTCGACACCGAGCGTCCCGACGCCTGGGAGGTCCAGGGCCGTGGTGAGCTCGCGCTCGCCATCCTGGTCGAGCAGATGCGCCGCGAGGGCTTCGAGCTCACCATCGGCAAGCCGCAGGTCGTCACCAAGGAGGTCGACGGCAAGACGCACGAGCCCGTCGAGCGCCTCACGGTCGACGTCCCCGAGGAGCACATGGGCGCCGTCACGCAGCTCATGGGTGTCCGCAAGGGCCGCATGGACAACATGTCGAACCACGGCTCCGGCTGGGTCCGCATGGAGTTCGTCGTTCCGTCCCGCGGCCTCATCGGCTTCCGTACGGAGTTCCTCACCAACACCCGCGGTACGGGCATCGCCCACTCGATCCACGAGGGCCACGAGCCCTGGTTCGGCACGCTGACGACCCGTAACAACGGTTCGCTCGTCGCCGACCGCGCCGGTGCCGTCACCGCCTTCGCGATGACGAACCTCCAGGAGCGCGGTGTCCTGTTCACCGACCCCGGCACCGAGGTGTACGAGGGCATGATCGTCGGCGAGAACTCCCGCTCCGACGACATGGACGTGAACATCACCAAGGAGAAGAAGCTCACCAACATGCGCTCCGCCTCCGCCGACTCCTTCGAGGCGATCGTCCCGCCGCGGAAGCTCTCCCTGGAGCAGTCCCTGGAGTTCTGCCGCGACGACGAGTGCGTCGAGGTCACCCCGGAGGCCGTGCGCATCCGCAAGGTCATCCTGGACCAGAACGCGCGTGGGCGTGCGTCCTCCCGCGCCAAGAACAGCTGAAGTCGATCCGTTCGCGACGGAGTTGGGGACACCTGACCTCAGATCTCCGTCAAGTCGCGCCACGGCGCGGGTGAGCGCTCGCTAATGTGACTGGGCCCCGGCGATACCGCCGGGGCCCAGTCGCGTCTCCGGACGCCAGGAGCCGCTCCCGGGTCCGTACTTCGGGGCCCGGTCGAGGGTGTGAACAAGGTCACCGCCACCCTCTTCGGCGGGGCCGGTCGGAGGGGGATCGCGCCAGCGGTTTCGGCTCCGCCGTCAAGCCGAATTCGATGACGGTCCGTCCGGATTCCGGTCATCGCTCTCCGGTACGTGTGTTAACAGTCCGTTTCGGGCGTGTCTGTCTGTGCTCGCTTTGTCCGGATTTCGGTCATCCATGCCGGGGTGATGTTGTCAAACCGAGACCACTTAAGTGTGGTTTACAGCCCGGACGTACTTAATAGTTGGCTCCATTGAGCTCGGGTCAATGGGTCACGCACTGTGGGGAGTGCCGACTCACGAGCACACTCGGGGCGCTGGAGTCCTGGGCCGTCAGGGGTGTCGGCCGTCTCCAGGAGCCCCTCTCGTAGTGACAAGTGGACTCATGAGGAGGAACCCATGCGTGGTGCCAAGAGCGCCAAGTGGGTAGCGGGCGCGATCGTCGTCGCCCTGGCAGCAACCGCCTGTGGCGGTAAGGACAATGCGGAGAAGGGGGACGGCAAGGCGAAGGCCGGCGGCGCGGTGAGCGTCGGCATCTCCGAGCCGAAGCGCCTTGTCCCGCAGACGACGACCGAGTCCGAGGGCTCGCAGGTGCTGGACGCGCTGTTCCGTCCGCTCGTCAGCTACGACGCCAAGAACCAGCCGGTCGAGGACGCTGCCGAGTCGATCACCACGACCGACAACTCGCTCTGGACCGTCAAGATCAAGCCGGGACAGAAGTTCCACGACGGCACCCCGGTGACCGCCAAGAGCTACGTCCAGGGCTGGAACTGGGGCGCCTACGGCCCGAACGCGGCCGACGGCAACTACTTCTTCGCCACGATCGACGGCTACGACGCCCTCAACCCGGCGGACCCGGACGGCGAGGAGGGCCCGAAGAAGGCCCCCGAGCCGACCGCCAAGGAGCTCTCGGGTCTGAAGGTCGTCGACGAGACCACCTTCACGGTCAAGCTGGCGAAGCCCTTCGCCGACTACAAGACCGTCCTCGGCTACACGGTGTTCTACCCGCTGCCGGACGCCGCGATCAAGGACATCAAGGCCTACGAGCAGGCCCCGATCGGCCAGGGCGCCTTCAAGATCGAGGGCAAGTGGGACCACAACAAGTCGATCAAGGTCGTCAAGAACCCTGACTACACGGGCAACAACAAGCCCAACGTGGACACGGTGACGTACAAGATCTACCAGAAGCAGGAGACGATGTATAAGGACGTCGTCGCCGGCGCCCTGGACGTCATCCCGCAGGTCCCGAGCTCCGAGCTCGCGAACGCCCCGAAGCAGTTCGGTGAGCGCTTCAAGTCCTCCCCGGCCTCGACCTTCCAGTTCGTGTCGTTCCCGACGTACGACAAGAAGTACTCGAAGCCCGAGGTCCGCAAGGCGATCTCCATGGCGATCGACCGCGAGGAGATCACCAAGGTCATCCTCAACGACTCGCAGACCCCGGCGCGTTCCTTCGTGTCCCCGGTCGTGGGCGGCTACCGCGACAACACCTGCGGTGACTCCTGCAAGTTCGACCCGGCCGCTGCCAAGGCCCTTCTCGCGAAGGCCGGCGGCGTCGAGGGCAACAAGATCAACATCGGCTACAACGGCGATGGTGCTCACAAGGAGTGGGTGGACGCCACCTGCAACCAGATCAAGAAGAACCTCGGCGTCGACTGCGTCGGCACGGCCGTCCCGCAGTTCGCCGAGCTGCTGACCCAGGTCGAGCAGAAGAAGTTCTCCGGCATGTTCCGCATGGGCTGGATCATGGACTACCCGTCCATGGAGAACTACCTGGGCCCGCTGTTCACCACCGGTGGTTCCTCGAACTACTACGGCTACAGCAACAAGAAGTTCGACAAGCTGGTCGAGGACGGTCGCGCCGCGAAGACCTCCGCCGAGGCCATCAAGCTGTGGCAGCAGGCCGAGGACATCCTCGTCCAGGACATGCCGGTGATCCCGCTCCGCTTCGGCAAGAACGTGTTCGCGCACAGCAAGAACGTGTCGAACGTCGAGATGGACCTCTTCAACCGGGTCGACGTCACCAAGATCTCCAAGGCCTAACGGCCTCAGGCATCTGACCCACATTTAAGAGTCGAGAACGGCGGCGGGGGCCGGCACACCAGCCCCCGCCGCTTCTCGCGAGGAGGATCCATGGGCCGGTTCGTCATTCGACGAATCCTTCAGATGGTGCCCGTCTTCATCGGCACCACGTTGATCGTCTACTTTCTCGTCACGCAGATGGGTGGCGACCCCATCCAGAACCTGTACGGCGAGAAGCCCGTACCCGACAACATCAGAGCGACGCTGACCGCTCAGTACCACCTGGACGACCCGTTCTTCGTCCGGTACTGGTACTACTTCACCGGACTGCTCCAGGGCGACTTCGGCGAGTCCATCGCCCAGGGCCGGCCCATCGCCGAGCTCCTGGCCGAGGCCTGGCCCGAGACGCTGAAGGTCGCCGGTGTGGCCTTCGCCTTCGAGCTCGTCATCGGCGTCGTCGCCGGTGTGCTCGCCGGTATGCGCCGCGGCAGCTTCATCGACAACCTGGTGCTCGTCTCCACCCTGTTCGTCATCGCCGTCCCGATCTTCGTGCTCGGTAACGTCAGCCAGACCTTCCTGGGTCAGGAGTGGGGACTGTTCCCCGTCGCCGGCACCGACGACGGATTCATCAGCTATCTGCTGCCAGGCATGGTGCTCGGCTCCGTGTCGCTCGCCTACATCGCACGCCTCGCGCGGGCGTCGGTCGCGGAGAACCTCCGCGCCGACTACATCCGCACCGCGAAGGCGAAGGGCCTGCCGAAGAGCCGTGTCATCGGCATCCACGTCCTGCGCAACTCGCTGATCCCCGTCGTCACCTACCTGGGCGCCGACCTCGGCTCCCTCATGGGCGGCGCGATCGTCACCGAGGGCATCTTCAACATCCCCGGCGTGGGCTTCCAGCTGTTCAGCTCGCTGAACGTGGAGGACGGTCCGGCGGTCGTCGGATTCGTCAGCCTGCTGGTGCTCGTCTATCTGATCACCGCGCTGGTCGTGGACATGCTGTACGCCGTGCTTGACCCGAGGATTCGCTATGAGTGACACGACCCAGAAGACCGGTACGGTCGTCGAGGACCTGACCGGACCCACCGCGCCCGCTCCGGCCCCGCAGAAGCAGGAGAAGACGCGCAGTCTCGCGCAGGACGCCTTCCGCGACCTGATCCGCCGCCCGATGTTCCTCGTCTCGGCGGTCCTCATCTTCGCGATCCTGGTCATCGCGGCCTTCCCGGGCCTCTTCACCAGTGTCGACCCGGGTTCCTGCGACCTGAAGCACTCGATGGAGGGCCCGAGCGGCAGCGCCTGGTTCGGCTACAACTTCCAGGGCTGCGACGTCTATTCGCAGACGATCTACGGCACTCGCAACTCGATCATCGTGGGTGTGCTGACGACCGTCTTCTCCCTGATCATCGGCGGCCTCGTCGGTGTTCTCGGTGGCTTCTTCGGCAAGTGGACGGACGCCCTCCTCTCGTTCGTCACCAACGTCTTCTTCGGACTGCCGCTGCTGCTCGCCGCGATCGTCATCCTGAACAACTTCCGTGACGAGAAGGGCATGCGCAACGCCGGCGTCATGGCCGTGGTCCTGACGCTGACCGTGGTCGGCTGGATGTCCATGGCCCGCGTCATGCGAGGCGCCGTCATGCAGGTCAAGCAGGCCGACTACGTGGCCGCCGCCCGCTCGCTCGGTGCCTCCACCTCGCGGATGATGTTCCGTCACGTACTGCCGAACTCGATCACCCCGCTCATCGTGGTCGCCACGATCTCGCTGGGTGCCGTCATCGGCGCAGAAGCGACACTGAGCTTCCTGGGTATCGGCATCAGGCCCCCGGCCATCTCGTGGGGCGTGATGATCTCCGAGGCGCAGGGGCGTATCTCGCAGGGACTGCACCCGCTGCTGTTCCCGTCCGGAATGCTCACCATCACGGTCCTCGCCTTCATCATGCTCGGCGACGCGGTCCGTGACGCCTTCGACCCGAAGCTGCGCTGAGAGTAAGGACGAACGCAGTGACCACCATCGACAAGACCGCGAGCGTTCCCGCGCCGCGCGACGGCGCGACCTTCGACGGTCCGCTCCTCGACGTGCGGGACCTCCACGTGGAGTTCCGCACGCGTGAGGGCGTCGCGAAGGCCGTGAACGGTGTCTCGTACTCCGTGAAGGCCGGCGAGACCCTCGCCGTCCTCGGCGAGTCCGGTTCCGGCAAGTCCGTGACCGCGCAGGCCATCATGGGCATCCTCGACACCCCGCCCGGGTTCGTGACCAAGGGAGAGATCCTCTTCCGCGGTCAGGACATGCTCAAGATGTCCGAGGAGGAGCACCGCAAGGTGCGCGGCAGCAAGATCGCGATGATCTTCCAGGACGCGCTCTCCTCGCTCAACCCCGTGCTCAGCGTCGGCTACCAGCTCGGCGAGATGTTCCGGGTGCACCAGGGCCTCTCCAAGAAGGAGGCCAAGGGCAAGGCGATCGAGCTGATGGACCGGGTCAAGATCCCGGCCGCCGCGGCTCGCGTCAACGACTACCCGCACCAGTTCTCCGGCGGTATGCGCCAGCGCATCATGATCGCGATGGCGCTCGCCCTGGAGCCGGACCTGATCATCGCGGACGAGCCCACCACGGCGCTCGACGTGACCGTTCAGGCCCAGGTGATGGACCTCCTCGCGGAGCTCCAGCGCGAGTACAACATGGGTCTGATCCTGATCACCCACGACCTCGGCGTCGTCGCCGACGTCGCGGACAAGATCGCCGTGATGTACGCGGGCCGGATCGTGGAGCAGGCGCCGGTGCACGAGCTGTACAAGCGCCCGGCCCACCCCTACACCAAGGGGCTCCTCGACTCGATCCCGCGCCTGGACCAGAAGGGCCAGGAGCTCTACGCGATCAAGGGCCTGCCGCCCAACCTGCTGAAGATCCCGTCCGGCTGCGCCTTCAACCCGCGCTGCCCGAAGGCGGACGACGTCTGCCGTACGGACGTGCCGGCGATCGTGCCGGTCACCGAGCAGGACGGCGCGGAACTTCCGGGTCGCGGCAGCGCCTGCCACTTCTGGAAGGAGACGATCCATGGCTGACCTCAGCAAGAACGACGAGGCCGTGGCCGCCGCTGTCGAGGCCCCCGTCGGCCGTGGCGAGCCGATCCTCCAGGTGCGCGACCTGAAGAAGCACTTCCCGCTGACGCAGGGCATCCTGTTCAAGCGCCAGGTCGGCGCGGTCAAGGCCGTGGACGGGGTCTCCTTCGACCTCCACCAGGGCGAGACCCTCGGCATCGTGGGCGAGTCCGGCTGTGGCAAGTCCACGGTCGCCAAGCTCCTGATGAACCTGGAGCGGGCCACCGCCGGCGAGGTCTTCTACAAGGGCCAGGACATCACCAAGCTGTCCGGGCGCGCGCTGAAGGCCGTCCGCCGCAACATCCAGATGGTGTTCCAGGACCCGTACACCTCGCTCAACCCGCGCATGACGGTCGGCGACATCATCGGCGAGCCCTTCGACATCCACCCCGAGGTGGCCCCGAAGGGCGACCGGCGCCGCAAGGTGCAGGAGCTCCTCGACGTCGTCGGTCTGAACCCCGAGTACATCAACCGCTACCCGCACCAGTTCTCCGGCGGTCAGCGCCAGCGCATCGGCATCGCCCGCGGCCTCGCGCTCAACCCGGAGATCATCATCTGCGACGAGCCGGTCTCGGCCCTGGACGTCTCCGTCCAGGCGCAGGTCATCAACCTGATGGAGAAGCTCCAGGACGAGTACAACCTGTCCTACCTCTTCATCGCGCACGACCTGTCGATCGTCCGGCACATCTCCGACCGTGTCGGCGTCATGTACCTCGGCAAGATGGCCGAGATCGGTACGGACGAGCAGATCTACGAGCACCCGACGCACCCCTACACCCAGGCGCTGCTCTCCGCGGTGCCGGTGCCGGACCCGGAGGCCCGCGCGCACCGCGAGCGGATCATCCTCACCGGTGACGTCCCCTCGCCGGCGAACCCGCCGTCGGGCTGCAGCTTCCGCACCCGTTGCTGGAAGGCGCAGGACAAGTGCGCGCAGGAGACCCCTCTCCTCGCGATCCCGGAGCGTTTCCAGGGTGTGGACACCCCGGCCGAGCACCTCTCGGCGTGCCACTTCGCCGAGGAGAAGCAGGTCGTTCCGGTGCACTGACGCGCCGAGCACAGGACCCGAGTGGGGGCGCCCCCTTCCGTACGTACGGAAGGGGGCGCCCCTTCTTGTGCGCCGGGGCGTCCGTCCGGCGGCCGTAAAAGTGCAGCACCGTCAATATCAGGTGATATTGGGCCCTAAGTCATACTTAGGACATTCGGGAGGCACTCCATGCGCGGAGCCACACACGCCAAGTGGGCCGCTCTGGCCACCGCGGTCGCCCTCACGGCGACCGCCTGCGGTGGCGGCGACGACAGTGGCGGTGGCGGAGGGGCCGACGGAGTCGTGACCTCCTCGTGGGGCGACCCGCAGAACCCGCTGGAGCCCGCCAACACCAACGAGGTCCAGGGCGGCAAGGTCCTCTCCATGATCTTCCGGGGGCTCAAGCAGTACGACCCGAAGACCGGCGAGGCCAAGGACATGCTCGCCGAGAAGATCGAGACCACCGACTCGACCAATTTCACGATCACGGTCAAGGACGGCTGGACCTTCTCCAACGGCGAGAAGGTCACCGCCAAGTCCTTCGTCGACGCCTGGAACTACGGCGCCCATCTGAAGAACAACCAGAAGAACGCCTACTTCTTCGGCCAGATCGAGGGGTACGACCAGGTCCACCCCGAGAAGGGCGAGCCGACGGCCGAGACCATGTCCGGCCTCAAGGTCACCGGCCCCCAGACCTTCACGGTCAAGCTCACCCAGAAGTTCTCCACCTGGCCCATCACCCTGGGCTACGCGGCCTTCTCGCCGCTCCCGCAGGCCTTCTACGACGACCACGCGGCCTGGCTCTCGAAGCCCGTCGGCAACGGCCCGTACACCGTCGACTCGTACTCCAAGGGCTCGCAGATGGCCCTCAAGCGCTGGGACGCCTACCCCGGCACCGACAAGGCCCAGAACGGCGGCGTGACCCTCAAGGTCTACACCGACAACAACACCGCCTACACCGACCTGACGGCCGGCAACCTCGACCTCGTCGACGACATCCCCGCCACCCAGCTCAAGAACGTCGAGGCCGACCTCGGCGACCGGTACATCAACGTCCCGGCCGGCATCATCCAGACCCTGTCCTTCCCGTTCTACGACCCGGCCTGGAACAAGCCCGGACAGGAGAAGCTCCGCCAGGGCATCTCCCGGGCCATCGACCGCAACCAGATCACCGAGACGATCTTCCAGAAGACCCGCACCCCCGCCGTCGACTGGACCTCCCCGGTCCTCGGCGAGGAAGGCGGCTTCAAGGACATCTGCGGCGACTTCTGCACGTACGACGCGGCCGAGGCGAAGAAGCTGGTCGCCGAGGGCGGCGGCATCCCCGGCGGCACGATGAGGATCTCGTACAACGCCGACACCGGCTCCCACAAGCAGTGGGTCGACGCGGTCTGCAACTCCATCAACCGCGCCCTCGGCAACAACACCGCCTGCGTCGGCAACCCCGTCGGCACCTTCGCCGACTACCGCAACCAGGTCACCACGCAGAAGCTCAACGGGCCCTTCCGGGCCGGCTGGCAGATGGACTACCCGCTCATCCAGAACTTCCTGCAGCCGCTGTACTACACCAACGCCTCGTCCAACGACGGCAAGTGGACCAGCCCGGAGTTCGACAAGCTGGTGAACGAGGCCAACGCCGAGGCCGACACCGCGAAGGCCGTCGGTCTCTTCCAGCAGGCCGAGGAAGTCCTCCGCGACGACATGGGCGCCATCCCGCTCTGGTACCAGAACGGCAGCGCCGGCTACTCGGAGCGCCTCGGCAACGTGTCCCTGAACCCGTTCAGCGTCCCGGTCTACGACCAGATCAAGGTCAACTGACGCCGGATCCGCCCGTCGGCCGCCGCCACGCCGCCGGCCGACGGGCGGATCCCGCGCTCCCACGAGACACAAGACGTCCAAGGACGGAGGAGATGTGGGCCGGTATGTGATTCGACGCCTGCTACAGATGATCCCCGTGTTCTTCGGGGCGACGCTGCTGCTGTTCCTGATGGTCAACGTGATGGGCGACCCGATCGCCGGCCTCTGCGGCGACCGTGCGTGCGACCCCGCGACCGCCGCCCAGCTGCGACAGGAGTACGGCCTCGACAAGCCGGTCTGGCAGCAGTACCTCACCTACATGGGGAACGTGTTCACCGGCGACTTCGGCACCGCGTTCAACGGCCAGCCGGTCACGGAACTCCTCATCGAGGCCTACCCCGTCACCCTCCGCCTGACGATCGTGGCGATCCTCTTCGAGATCGTCGTGGGCATCACCCTCGGCGTGCTCAGCGGCCTCCGCCGCGGCCGCTCGGTGGACACCGGCGTGCTCATCGGCACGCTCGTCGTGATCTCCATCCCGACCTTCGTCACGGGGTACGTGCTCCAGTACCTGTTCGGCGTCAAATGGGGCTGGGTCTCCCCGACCGTCTCCTCCGACGCCCCGTTCGACGAACTGATCCTGCCCGGCATCGTGCTCGCGTCCGTCTCACTGGCCTACGTCACCCGGCTGACCCGCACCTCGGTCGGCGAGAACGCCCGCGCCGACTACGTCCGCACGGCCGTCGCCAAGGGACTCCCGCGCCACCGCGTCATCACCCGGCACCTGCTGCGCAACTCGCTGATCCCCGTCGTCACCTTCATCGGCACCGACATCGGCGCGCTCATGGGCGGCGCCATCGTCACCGAGCGGATCTTCAACATCCACGGCGTGGGATACCAGCTCTACCAGGGCATCCTCCGGCAGAACACCCAGACGGTGGTCGGCTTCGCCACCGTCCTCGTGCTGGTCTTCCTGCTGGCGAACCTGATCGTCGACCTCCTCTACTCCGTCCTCGACCCCAGGATCCGCTATGCCTGACCGCGACCCCTACGAGAACGAGGGCGCCATCGCGTCCACCGGCGCGGGCGGCACGATGGACCTCGCCACGGACGAGGCGATCGAGGTCGGCCACGAACCCGACGACGAGGGCCGCGGCGGCGAGGGCCCCGGGGAGAAGCCCCGCAGTCTCTGGTCCGACGCCTGGCGGGACCTCAGGCGCAACCCGATCTTCATCATCTCCGCGCTGGTCATCGCCTTCCTCGTGGTCATCTCCATCTGGCCCTCCCTGATCGCCTCGGGGGACCCGCTCGACTGCGACCTCTCCAAGGCCCAGGAGGGATCCCAGCCGGGCCACCCGTTCGGCTACGACTCACAGGGCTGCGACGTCTACACCCGCACCGTCTACGGCGCGCGGACCTCCATCACCGTCGGCGTCCTCTCCACCCTCGGCGTGGCCCTCCTCGGCGGCCTCCTCGGCGGCCTCGCCGGCTTCTTCGGCGGAGCCTGGGACGCGACCCTGTCCCGCCTCACCGACATCTTCTTCGCCATCCCCGTCATCCTCGGCGGCCTGGTGCTGCTGTCCGTCATCACCAGCAACACCGTCTGGCCCGTCATCGGCTTCATGGTGCTGCTCGGCTGGCCACAGATCTCCCGCATCGCCCGCGGCTCCGTCATCACGGCCAAACAGCACGACTACGTCCAGGCGGCCCGCGCCCTCGGCGCCTCCAACACCCGGATGATGCTGCGGCACGTGACGCCCAACGCCGTCGCGCCCGTCATCGTCGTCGCCACCATCGCCCTCGGCACGTACATCTCCCTGGAGGCGACGCTCTCGTACCTCGGTGTCGGGCTCAAGCCCCCGACCGTCAGCTGGGGCATCGACATCTCGGCGGCCTCGCAGAACATCCGCAACGCCCCCCACATGCTGCTCTGGCCGGCGGGCGCGCTCGCCGTCACGGTGCTCGCCTTCATCATGCTCGGCGACGCCGTCCGCGACGCCCTCGACCCCAAGCTGAGGTAGGGACCCATGCTGCTCGAAGTGCGCGACCTGCACGTGGAGTTCCACACCCGGGACGGGGTCGCCAAGGCGGTCAACGGCGTCGACTACTCCGTCGACGCGGGGGAGACCCTCGCCGTGCTCGGCGAGTCGGGCTCCGGCAAGTCCGTCACCGCCCAGGCCGTCATGGGCATCCTCGACATCCCCCCGGGAAAGATCACCCAGGGCGAGATCCTCTTCCAGGGCCAGGACCTCCTGAAGCTCAAGGAGGACGAGCGGCGCAAGATCCGCGGCGCCAGGATGGCGATGATCTTCCAGGACGCGCTGTCCTCCCTCAACCCCGTCGTCAGCGTCGGCGACCAGCTCGGCGAGATGTTCCAGGTCCACAAGGGCATGTCACGGAAGGACTCCCGGGCCAAGGCCGTCGAGCTGATGGACCGGGTCCGCATCCCCGCCGCCAAGGAACGCGTCGGCCAGTACCCCCACCAGTTCTCCGGCGGCATGCGCCAGCGCATCATGATCGCCATGGCGCTCGCCCTGGAGCCGGACCTGATCATCGCGGACGAGCCCACCACCGCCCTCGACGTCACCGTCCAGGCCCAGGTCATGGACCTGCTCGCCGAGCTCCAGCGCGAACTCCACATGGGCCTCATCCTCATCACCCACGACCTCGGCGTCGTCGCCGACGTCGCGGACAAGATCGCCGTCATGTACGCGGGCCGGATCGTCGAACGCGCCCCCGTCCACGAGATCTACAAGGCCCCCGCCCACCCGTACACCAAGGGCCTCCTCGAATCGATCCCGCGCCTGGACCAGAAGGGCCAGGAGCTCTACGCGATCAAGGGCCTGCCGCCGAACCTCCTGCACATCCCGCGCGGCTGCGCGTTCAACCCGCGCTGCCCCATGGCCCAGGACGTCTGCCGGACCGACGTGCCCCCGCTGTACGACGTGACCGAGTCCCCGGTGCCGCGCTCCAGCGCCTGCCACTTCTGGAAGGAGTGCCTCCATGGCTGAGGCGATTCTCGAAGTACGGGACCTGCACAAGCACTACCCGCTCACCCGGGGCATCGTCTTCAAGAAGCACGTGGGCGCCGTCAAGGCGGTCGACGGCGTCGACTTCGACCTCGCCGCCGGCGAGACCCTCGGCATCGTCGGCGAATCGGGCTGCGGCAAGTCGACGGTCGCGAAGATGCTGGTCAACCTGGAGCGCCCCACCTCGGGGACCATCCGCTACAAGGGCGAGGACCTCACCAAGCTCTCGCCCCGCGCCCTGAAGGCCGTCCGCCGCAACATCCAGATGGTGTTCCAGGACCCGTACACCTCGCTCAACCCGCGCATGACCGTCGGCGACATCATCGGCGAGCCGTACGAGATCCACCCCGAGGTCGCCCCCAAGGGCTCGCGCCGGCAGAAGGTCCAGGACCTCCTCGACGTCGTCGGCCTCAACCCCGAGTACATCAACCGCTACCCGCACCAGTTCTCCGGCGGCCAGCGCCAGCGCATCGGCATCGCCCGCGGCCTCGCCCTCCAGCCCGAGATCATCGTCGCCGACGAGCCGGTCTCGGCCCTCGACGTCTCCGTCCAGGCCCAGGTCGTCAACCTCCTCGACAAACTCCAGTCCGAGTTCTCCCTCTCGTACGTCTTCATCGCCCACGACCTCTCGATCGTGCGGCACATCTCCGACCGGGTCGGCGTCATGTACCTCGGCCGGATCGTCGAGATCGGCACCGACATCCAGATCTACGACCACCCCACCCACCCCTACACGCAGGCGCTGCTCTCCGCCGTCCCCGTCCCCGACCCGGACGCGCGCGCCCACCGCGAACGCATCATCCTCACCGGCGACGTCCCCTCCCCGGCCAACATCCCCTCCGGCTGCCGCTTCCGCACCCGCTGCTGGAAGGCCCAGGAACGCTGCGCCCTGGAGGTCCCCGAGCTGGCGGTCCCGGCGGTCTTCCGCCTCACGGACAGCCCCGCGAAACACGACTCGGCCTGCCACTTCGCGGAGGAGAAGCAGGTGGTCCCCCCGGAGCCCGGCGCCGACGAACCCGGCCCGCCGCCGGACGACCGCCTCCGGAAGCCCGATTCGCCTTAACGCGCGGGCAACTTCACGGAATCGGTTCCGATATACGAACACGGCAGGCTGCACCACGTACGGCCGTGCGGGTGCCGTGGACCGGGCCGGGGCGTCATGGCGGCCCCGGCCCGGTCGCACCCCCCTTTCTCGGGCTCGGTTCGCCTCCGGGGCGCCGGAGCCGGGGGAGCGGCCCCGCCGAGGAGGTGCCCCCGGAAGCGGTGGGCGGTGGTTCCGCGGAATCGCTTGTTTCGGTCGGGGGCGACCGTGAGTATCGGGACCGTGACTGTGACACGACCGGCACGACTCACGGGCGCCGCGCTCTGCGCCGCGCTCGCCCTCATCGCCGCCGTGTGGATCCTCAAGGATCTCGCCGCGCTCGGCTCGCCCTCCGACCTCGCCTGGTACTGGGCCGGGGACCACCACTTCCTCATCCGCGGCCGGTCCACCACCTCCCTGACCGACCCGGTGCTCCTCGCCGTCTCCGTGGCCACCGCCGTCGCCGCGCTCCGCTCCCGGCACGCCGCCTCCGCGCTCGCCGCCACCGGCACCGTCACCCTCGCCGTACGACTGCCGGGCCTCTGGGCCTCCGACAGCGGAGCCCTCGTCACCGCGCTCCTCGAACTGGGCCTCGCCGCCGGTCTGATCGTCACCGCCGCCGTCGGCCGCCGTCCCGCCGCCGCGTACGAGCCGCCGCCCACCCGGCCCCGTACGGGCCCCGCCGTCGCCGCCGGAGTCCTCCTCGCGGCCGGCGCAGTCGTCCTGGCCCTGTGGGAGCTGTACTGGGCCACCGAACTGCCCCTGGAGATCACCGTCGACCGGTTCATCGGCGGCCGCTCCGTCATCAAGGCGGCCCTCGCGCCCCCGCCCGGCTGGCTGTCGCTGGTCCTCCTCTCCCTGTACGGCACGGCCGCCGTCTCCGCCTTCCTGCGGGCCCGCCACAGCCGGGCCTTCGGGCTGCTCGCCGGGGCGTTCCTGACGCTCGGCGGCCTCGCCGAGGTCGCGCGGACCGTCCGGTACGAACTGGTCGGCCACCTCGGGGACATCCCGACCGCCGAACGGCTGGGCGTCCTCACCGCCTTCCTCGGGCTGCTCTCCGGCGCCGCGGTCCTCGTCCTCCTCGCCGGGCGCGGCGCCCCCGCCACCGCGCCCGGCCCCCACCCGGTGGCCGGGATGCCGCCCCCGGCCCCGCCGTACCCGCCGCCGCCCGGCTGGTGACTCAGCCCCGGTCCAGGCCCAGGGAGCGCTTGAGGAAGTCCACCTGGAGCAGGAGCAGATTCTCCGCGACCTGCTCCTGCGGCGTCATGTGCGTGACCCCGGAGAGCGGCAGCACCTCGTGCGGCCGGCCCGCCGCGAGCAGCGCGGAGGAGAGCCGAAGGGCGTGCGCGACCACCACGTTGTCGTCCGCGAGGCCGTGGACGATCATCATCGGCCGCACGGGCACCTCCGGCGCGGACAGCCCGTCGTCGGTGAGCAGCGACTGCGCCGCGTACACCTCGGGATCGTCCTGCGGGGTGCCGAGGTACCGCTCCGTGTAGTGGGTGTCGTACAGCCGCCAGTCCGTCACCGGCGCCCCGACGACCGCCGCGTGGAAGACGTCGGGCCGCTGGAGCACCGCCCGCGCCGCCAGGTACCCGCCGTACGACCAGCCCCGGATCGCCACCCGCTCCAGATCCAGCGGAAAGCGGTCGGCGAGGCCATGGAGCGCGTCCACCTGGTCGTCGAGGGTCGGCGAGAGGTCCCGCGCGATCGCCTTCTCCCAGGCGGGGGAGCGGCCCGGCGTGCCCCGCCCGTCCGCCACGACCACCGCGAAGCCCTGGTCGGCGAACCACTGGGACGTCAGATGCGGATGGTGGGCGGCGACCACCCGCGGCCCGTGCGGCCCGCCGTACGGGTCCATCAGGACCGGCAGCGGCCCGTCCCCCTCCTCGTACCCCGAGGGCAGCAGCACCGCGCAGGGGATGCGCCGGACCCCCGCCTCCGTGAGCCGCACCCGGGCGTCGATCACCGGCCGCTGGGCGTACGAGGCCACCACCGCCACCTGCTCGCCGTCCCGCAGCACCCGCGCCACGCTCCCCGGCTCCTCCGGCCGCGCCGACACGAGGACGGTCACCGCCCCGGAGCGCACCGCGCCGTGCGTCCCGACGCCCTCGGACAGCCGCTCGGCGCCCTGACCGGTGACCCGGTACACATGGACCTCACCGGTCTCCGGCCGGGCCGCGCCCGCGCCCGCCGACGCCGACACCAGGACGTCCTCGTCCCCGAGGGAGAGGACGGCCCGGACGTGCAGCGTGTCGTCGGTGAGCACCTCGTCCCCGACGGCCAGGGCGCGCGCCCCGCTCTCGTCGGTGAGCCGCACGAGCCGCCCGTCCGGCGCCCACGCCGGCACCCCCGGCAGCAGGTCCAGCCACACCGGGTCCCGCTCGGCCCGCACGGTCGTGGTCTCCCCGGACTCCGGGTCCACCGTCAGGAACAGCTGCTCGCGCTGGTCCCGCGCCTGCACGAGGAGCAGCGGCGCCCCGGCCGCCGACCAGTGGACCCGCGCCAGGTACGGGTACCGCTCCCGGTCCCACCCGACCTCCGTACGGGCCCCGTCGAGGCCCAGGACGAAGAGCCGGACCTCCGCGTTGGCCGTACCCGCCGCCGGGTACGCCACCCGCTGCGGCTCCCGGTCCGGGTGCGCCGGGTCGGCGATCCACCAGCGCCGCACCGCACGGTCGTCCGCGCGCGCGACGAGCAGCCGGTCCGAGGCGGGGGACCACCAGAACCCCCGGTCCCGGCCCATCTCCTCGGAGGCGATGAATTCGGCCAATCCGTAGGTGACGTGTCCGTCCTCCGGAGCGGCCAGCTCACGGTCGCCCGAACCGTCCGCGCCGACCACCCGCAGCGCGCCCTCCGTCACGTACGCCACGAAGCGTCCGTCCGGCGACGGCCGGGGGTCGATCACCGGGCCGGGCACCGGCAGCTCGCGCGCCGTCCCCGCCCGCAGCTCCGCCGTGAACAGCCGCCCCGACAGGGCGAAGGCGGCCAGCTCCACGGTCCCGTCCACCGCGTACGCCACCACACCGGCCGAGCCCTCCCGGCTCCGCTCCCGGCGCGCCCGCTCCCGCGGCGAGAGCTCCTCGTCCGCCCCCGCGAGCAGGACCTCCGGGTCGGCCGCCACCCGCTCCACCGGCGGGCCGCCGTCGCGCGGCAGGTCGAGGACCCAGAGCCGGTGCGAACGGTCCGTGCCCGAGGCGGATCTGACGAACACCACGCGTTCCCCGTCCGGGGAGACCGAGAAGCCGCGCGGAACCCCCAGGGTGAACCGCTGGGTCCGGGCGTGCTGGCGAGGGAAGGAGAGCCCGGCCGAGGGTGTGGCCGGCTGCTGTCGAGACAAGGTCATGCGGCTGAAACTAGCGCCGTGCGCCCCCCTCGTGCCTCCGTCCGCCGATCGATGCGGCCGCACGGATAGTTATGATCCGTAGCGCTAGGTGGGTATGCATCCGACGGGCCTGTCCTCTGGCACATGCTGATCGACCGAACCACTCGAATATCCGACCGAAGAAGTGTGGAGGTGAACCGCCGTGGCACTCTCGATCTCCGTGGTGGTGCTGCTGGCGATCGTCGTCTTCCTTCTGATCCGGAAATCCGGGTTGAAGGCTGGACATGCGGCGGTCTGCGCGCTCCTGGGCTTCTACCTGGCGAGCTCGTCCATCGCCCCGTCCATCAGCACCCTCACCACGAACGTGGCGAACATGGTCGGCGGCCTCAAGTTCTGAGCCCGCCGTCCTGAGACCCCGCACCGGGCCCGTGCCCCGAGCCCATGTCCCGGGACCGCCGTCGGCCGGACCTCGTAGGGTGGGGACATGTCCGATCTCCCCGCCCGCCGTCTGCTGCTCGTGCACGCGCACCCGGACGACGAGTCGATCAACAACGGCGCCACCATGGCCAGGTACGCGGCCGAGGGCGCCCTCGTCACCCTGGTCACCTGCACGCTCGGCGAGGAGGGCGAGGTCATCCCGCCCGACCTCGCCCACCTGGCCCCCGACCGGGAGGACCGGCTCGGCCCCCATCGCGTCGGCGAACTCGCCGCCGCGATGGCCGAGCTGGGCGTCACCGACCACCGTTTCCTCGGCGGCCCCGGGCGCTTCCGCGACTCCGGGATGATGGGCGTCGAACAGAACAAGCGTGAGAACGCCTTCTGGAACACGGACGTCGACACCGCCGCCCCGTACCTCGTCGAGGTGATCAGGGAGACCCGCCCGCAGGTCCTGGTCACCTACGACCCCGACGGCGGTTACGGACACCCGGACCACATCCAGGCCCACCGGGTCGCCATGCGCGCCGCCGAACTCGCCGCCGACCCGGCCCACCGCCCCGACCTGGGGCCGGCCCACGCGATCGCGAAGATCTACTGGAACCGCGTCCCGCGCCCGGTCGTCGAGGCCGGTTTCGCCCGGCTCCGCGCCGAGGGCTCCGTCTTCCCGGCCGCCGCCGCCGTCGACGACGTCCCCGGCGTCGTGGACGAGGACCGGATCACCGCCGAGATCGAGGCGGGCCCGGAACAGAAGGCCCGCAAGAGCGCGGCGATGGCCGCGCACGCCACCCAAGTCGCGGTCGACGGTCCGTTCTTCGCCCTCTCCAACGACCTGGGCCAGCCGATCCTGACCACCGAGTACTACGAGTTGGCGCGGGGCGTCCACGGCGCTCCCGCCGGCGTTCGCGAGACGGACCTCTTCGCGGGAGTGAAGGCATGAACCCTGTGAACCCCTCCGCGCCGGGCACCCTCCCCGCCTCCCGGAACGTCCGCGTCGCCTGGTACGCGGGCCTCGCCGTCCTCGGCGTCCTCGTCGGCACCGCGGGCGCCCTCGTCCAAGCCGCCTGGCTCCCCGGCGGCTTGATCCTCGCCCTGCTCGCCACCGCCGCCCTCTTCTACGGAGGGCTGCGCGCGACCGGCACCCAGATCGGCGTCGCCGCGGGCGGAGCCGGCTGGCTCATCGCCGTCATCCTGCTCAGCTTCGGACGCCCCGAGGGGGACGGGGCGTTCGGCGGAGGCGTCGGTGAGCTGCTCTTCCTCTTCGGGGGCATGGGCATCGCTGTGATGTGCACCACGCTGTCCCGGCTACCGCGACCGACCCCGTGAACAGGACGACTTGAGTCCGGGGACGCCCTGACTTCGGCCGGATTGCCCGTCGTCCGTCACCCGGGGGTCAGGTATGAGACGGCGGCGGCCAGTATGGTGGTGCGCGCCGCCGAACCGCCCGGGTTACACGAGCCTCAGCAAGAGCGGGCGGTGGAGCCAACCGGGAGATCCTGCTTTGAGTCGTGAAACTGGTCGAGAGACTGACAGTTCGTCCTCCGGCGCCCAGGGGCGCGGTGGAGCCGCGTACCCCTCGGGTACACCGCCGTACGGATCCCGCCAGTATCCGTCGCTCCACCCCTCGCAGGACGCGCCGGAGGAAACCGCCGCCGCGTCCGCACCGCCGGAGGAGCCCAAGACCGAGACGACGCTGACGACCCGGATCCGGATCAACATCCCGGGTTCGCGTCCGATCCCGCCGGTCGTGGTCCGCCAGACGGTCAACGAGGCGCCCGCGCCGGAGCCCGCCCCCGTCGTGGAGCCCGAGCCCGTGCCCCAGCCGGTGGCGGCCCCCGAGCCGCCGCGGGCGGAGGAGGAGCCGAAGGCGAAGGAGACGAGCGACTGGTTCGCGCCCCGCAAGGCGGCGCCCCAGGGCCCGGCTCCCACGCCCGCGCTGCCCCCGGCGCCCGCTCCGGCCCCGAAGCCCGCCCAGGGCCTCGCCGGACCGGACGCCCAGGGCACGGGCTTCGCGGGCTCCGCGACGTCCGGCGTGCCGACGGTCGGCAACACCCCGTCGAGCCGCCCGGTCAGCGGCGGCCGGCCCGCCCCCGGCAACCCGCTGTACGAGAGCGGCACCCCCGCGGGCGGCACGCCCCGTTACGACGGGACCCCGGCGGGGGGTACGCCGATGTACACGGGCACGCCCGCGGGCGGGACCCCGATGTACGACGGCGCTCCCGGCGCCGGAACCCCGGGGTACGACGGCACCCCGGGTGCCGGGACCCCGAGGTACGACGCCACCCCCGCTGGCGGCACCCCGATGTACACCGGGACGCCGGCCGGCGGCACGCCCGCGTATCGCGACCCGGCCGCACCGACCGGCCCCACGACGGGCCCGGTCACCGGCACCGCCGCCCTGGGCGGCCCGGCCGCGGGGAACCCCTTCCTGGGCCTGGGCCAGGGGCCGGGCGGCCAGGGTGCGCCCGGCCAGGGTGCGGGCTCCCCGTTCCCCGGCGGCGCCCCCGGCGGGGCTCCCCGCCTGTCCGACGACACCGCCGTGCTGACCCCGCAGGCGCCCGCGCCGGCCTCCGGCCCCGGCGGCGGCCCGGCCGGCCACGGCCAGCAGGCCGACGGCCACATCTCCGGGGACACGCTCACCAGCGGCATCCCGGTGGTCCCGCCGAAGGCGGCCCGCCCGAACCTCACCCCGCGCATCGAGGAGCAGGCGAGCCCGGCCCCCGCGCCCGCCCCGCGCCAGGCCGCGGCCCCCGGCCGCGCCCCGGCGAAGAAGGGCCGCTCGAAGCTCGTCCTCGTCGCCGTCGGCGTCATCGGCATCGCCGGAGTCGCCTACGGCGCCGGACTGCTCCTCAACCACTCCGACGTCCCCAAGGGCACCACGGTGCTCGGCGTGGACATCGGCGGCGGTACGAAGGAGGAGGCCGTCAACAAGCTGGACGCGGCCCTCGGCAAGCGCGCCGCCGCCCCGATCCAGCTCGGCATCGGCGGCAAGAAGGTCGAGCTGGCGCCCGAGAAGGCGGGCCTCGCGCTCGACAGCCAGGAGACCGTCCGCGCCGCCGCCGGCAGCGACTACAACCCGGTCTCGGTGATCGGCTCCCTCTTCGGCGGCGAGCGGGTCGCCAAGCCGCTCTTCCCGGTCGACGAGGAGAAGCTCGCCGTCGCCCTGACCGACGTCGCCGGCGCCTCCGCGTCCGCGACCGAGGGCACCATCCTGTTCGCCCCGAACAAGGTGACGCCCGTCGAGGGCAAGCCCGGCAAGGCCATCGACATCCAGCGTTCGATGATCTCCGTCCGGGACGCCTTCCGCGCCCAGGTCGAGACGGGGCAGAGCAGGCTGGTCGACCTGCCGGTCTCCACCCGCCAGCCCACCGTCACCAAGGCCGAGCTGGACCGGGCGATGAAGGAGTTCGCCACCCCCGCCATGTCCGGCCTGATCAGGATCCAGGCGGGCGGCAGGCACATCGACTTCGGCCCGGCGCGGTCGCTGCCGCAGATCCTCTCCATGAAGGCCGTCGACGGCCGGCTGGTCGAGGTCTACGACAAGAAGGCGATCGAGCGGCTCCTCGACGGCGCCTTCGACGGCATCATGATCACCAAGGGTGACGGCACCCAGCACGAGGTCTCCGCCGACGACGTGGCCTTCGTGATGCGCGACGCGCTGATGGGCAAGAACCTGACCGAACGCACCAAGACGATCGACCTGTCGGGCGAGGGCTGACCGCCGCCCCGTCCACCACGCCCCGAGCCCCCGCCCGACCCACGTCGGCCGGGGGCTCGGGCCTGTCTGACCATTCCCGCCGGGTCCGGCGCCAATGGTCAGACAGGCCCTAGGCGCGTGGCGCTCACCACGAGCCCCCGAACCGCTCCCGCCGGTCCCGCAGCCAGGCCCGGACCTCCCGGGCCTCGGCGGGCGAGGCGTCCCGGAGGTCGTCCGCGCGGATCGTCGCCACGAAGCGCGTGAACCGCACCCGCCGGTGGACGCCGTCCACGCCGATGACCTTGCCGGGTCCGTAGACGTCGGTACCCGTGTGCGCGACGAACGCGCCGGGGCCGTGAGGGGTGTGCATCGAGGGCCTTTCGCTCGGTGTGCTGCTCAGTAGTGGGCGACGAGGACGGCCGAGAGGGCGAGCGCGCCGGGCAGGGCCTGGGCGAAGAGGATGCGGCGGTTGGCGGTGGCGGCGCCGTAGAGGCCGGCGATCACGACGCACGACAGGAAGAACACCTGGGCGCGGAACCCGGTCGGGTCGTCGGCGATCAGCCCCCAGACGAGCCCGGCGGCGAGGAAGCCGTTGTAGAGCCCCTGGTTGGCGGCCATGGCGGCGGTGTCACGCGCCGTCCTGGCGTCGAAGCCGGAGAAGCGACGACCGGTCTCCTTCTCCCACAGGAACATCTCCATCACCAGGATGTAGGCGTGCAGCAGGGCGACGAGGGCGACGAGGATGTCTGCGGTCAGCGGCATGGCCCGCATTCTGCCGCCGCGCGCCCGGGGTCCGGCCCGCGACGCGACCGCGCCGCCGACAACTCCGCCCTACGGTCGGTCGGCCCGCGCCCCCCGCGCGAAATCCGCTCGCGCGCCCGCCGCGCGAACGCCTAGCATCCGGGGCAGGGGCGGGGTCGTAGCACAGAGGTAGTGCGCCGCGACAGCATCTCGGAGGACGCCGGTTCGAATCCGGTCGCCCCGCCCCCCTCTCCGCTCCCACGCGCGGCGGCGACCCCGAGGACGGGGCGCCGACCCCGGAGGCCGACGCGGCCGCCGCCGGCCGAGCCGCTAGTTCAGCCGCGCCCGTGCCGCCTGCGCCCGTCGCCGGATCGTCGTCGCCGAGTCCGGGTCCACCGCGTCCATCACCTGCGCGTACGCCTCCATCTCGGCGGCTCCCGTGAGGAAGTCGCCGCGCTGGACGAGCAGCTCGGCGCGTTCGTAGCGGAGCCGGGCCGGATGGGACGGCAGGAGGAGCGAGAGTTCCACCGCCCACAGGGCCACGTCGGAGCGCTCCGGGCGGGGAGCCGCCCAGGCGCGGATGTTGTTGAGGACGCGCAGCACGATCGCGCCGGGCTCGGCGGGCCGGAGCATCGAGCGGTCGAGGGCCTCGCCCGTCGCGCTCGTCACCAGGAGTTCGGCGTCGGCGCCGGTCATGGCGCGGCCGCCCGCGAAGGGGTCGGCCAGGTTCAGGTCGGCGGGGTCGCCGAAGCCGACGACGAAGTGGCCGGGCAGCCCGAGTCCGTACACGGGGGCGCCGGCCCTCCGCGCGACCTCCATCCAGACGACGGAGAGCAGGATGGGCAGGCCCCGGCGACGGCGGAGCACCTCGTGCAGGAGCGAGGACTCCAGACGCTGGTAGTCGGCGGGCACGCCCTCGAAGCCCTCGTGCCGGCCCAGGAGCTCGGCGAGCGCGCCGCTCCAGTCGCCGGTGACACGGGTGGCGTACGGGACGAGCCCGGCGAGGCGGTCGAGTTCGATCTCGGCCTCGTCCAGGGCGTGCCGGGTCACGGTGGGGTCGGCCACCGCGCCGATCAGCAGGCAGAGCCTGGCCAGGTCGGGCCGCTCGGACCGCGCCTCCTCCGCGAACTCCCGCCGCCAGTCGGCCGGGTCCGCCCCCTCGCACGCGTCCCCGGCTCCGCCCGGTGGTGGTACGTCCTCCGTCACGCCTCCGCCCATCGGTAGTGGTGGTAGTGGTGGTGGGTCGCGAAGCCCATCCCGTCGTACAGGGCCCGCGCGCCCTCGTTGTCCGCCTCCACCTGGAGCCAGGCCGCCGACGCGCCCTCGTCCAGCGCCTGTCGGGCGAGCGCGGTCATGACGGACGTCGCCAGACCGCGGCGTCGCCGGTCGGGGGCGACCTCGACGGCCATGAAGCCGGCCCAGCGTCCGTCGACGACGCACCGCCCGATCGCCGCAGGTACCTCTCCCGTGCCCGCCACGGACGCGAACCACACCCGGGGGCCGGAGGTGAGCACCGGCACCACCGCCGGGTTCGGCTCGCCGAAGCGCTGGTAGCGGCGCAGCCAGGCCTCGTCGACGGTCGGGGAGAGGCGTACGGCGGAGATGTCGGCGTCCAGGTCTCCGATCGGGGCGAGCGCTCCGATCCGTACCTCGGCGGAGACCTCGCGCCGCCAGCCGTGCCGGTCGAGCGCGGCGCAGAGCAGCTCCTGGGTGCCCTCGGCGCCGGTGGCGGTCTGCACGTACGGGGGGAGCCCCCGGGCCGCGTACCACGCGCGCACGTGGGTCAGGGCGTCGGCGACCGGCATCCCGGGATCACCGAGCGGGAGCGCGGAGTTGGCGCGCCGGGTGAAGCCGTCGGCGGCCCGCAGGGTCCACTCGCCGAGCCGCTCGCTCTCGACGGGCCGCCACGCGCGCGCGGTGGCCCGCGCCAGCTCGGCGAAGGTGGCCGAGGGACCGCGCCGGCGGGCCGGGGCGGCGGGCACGGCCTTCCCCGCGACCAGCGCGGATTCCGCGATGCGGACGCTCTCGCCGCTCTTTCGTGTGATCAGCAGCACAGAGTCGTCCCATGATGTGAGAACTCCGACCGCGTCGGTGAATCTCCCACCCGCCGCCGGCTTCTCCGTCACGTACCGAACGGAGACACGTTTTCCCACGTCAGCGCTGGTAATTCGGACCTCAAGGCGCCCTCCGCCGGTGAATTCCACAGCTTCTCCGCCCCTCCTGTTCGGATCGCCCTCAAGAACGGAGATACTAGGTGCGGGCATCGACGACGCCGCGCTCCCGCGCAGACCAGCCCTATCGAGGAGGAACGACAGCGTGACCTACGTCATCGCGCAGCCTTGTGTCGACGTGAAGGACAAGGCGTGCATCGAGGAGTGCCCCGTCGACTGCATCTACGAGGGCAAGCGGTCCTTGTACATCCACCCGGACGAATGCGTCGACTGCGGGGCCTGTGAGCCGGTCTGCCCGGTCGAGGCGATCTTCTACGAGGACGACACCCCGGAGGAGTGGAAGGACTACTACAAGGCGAACGTCGAGTTCTTCGACGAGCTCGGTTCGCCCGGTGGTGCCTCCAAGCTCGGCGAGATCGAGCGTGACCACCCCTTCATCGCCGCCCTGCCGCCGCAGAACGGCTGATCGACCGCATCCGGTCCCGTACGGCGTCGGCCGCCGTGCGGGACCGAGGCGTTTCCCCGTACGTACAGGAAGTGAGAGCCAACCCGTGAGCGCAGTCTCTTCGCGCCTGCCCGTCTTCCCGTGGGACAAGCTGGAGCCGTACAAGAAGACGGCCCTGGCGCACCCCGACGGAATCGTGGACCTCTCGGTCGGCACGCCCGTCGACCCGGTCCCCGCGCTGATCCAGGAGGCCCTGGTCGCGGCGGCGGACTCGCCGGGCTATCCCACGGTGTGGGGGACGAAGGAGCTGCGGGACGCGCTCACCGGCTGGTGCGAGCGGCGTCTGGGCGCGGTGGACGTCGCCCACGAGAACGTGCTGCCGGTGGTGGGCTCCAAGGAGCTGGTGGCGTGGCTGCCGACGCAGCTGGGTCTCGGCGCGGGCGACCGGGTCGCGTACCCGCGGCTCGCCTACCCGACGTACGAGGTCGGCGCGCGGCTCTGCGGCGCGGAGGCGGTCGTCTACGACGACCCGACCGAGCTCGACCCGGCCGGTCTGAAGCTGCTCTGGCTCAACTCCCCGTCCAATCCGACCGGCAGGGTCCTCTCCCCGGAGGAGCTGACCCGGATCGTGGCCTGGGCGCGCGAGCACGGGGTCCTCGTCTTCTCCGACGAGTGCTACCTGGAGCTGGGCTGGGAGGCCGATCCGGTCTCCGTCCTGCACCCGGACGTCTGCGGCGGTTCGTACGAGGGGATCGTCGCCGTCCACTCGCTCTCCAAGCGCTCCAACCTGGCCGGCTACCGGGCCGCGTTCATCGCGGGCGACGCGGCCGTCCTCGGTGAGCTGCTCCAGATCCGCAAGCACGGCGGCATGATGACCGCGGCGCCGGTCCAGGCGGCGACGGTGGCGGCGCTCGGCGACGACGCGCACGTGGCCGGGCAGCGGGAGCGGTACGCGGCCCGCCGGGCGGCGCTGCGGGCGGCCCTGGAGGCCCACGGCTTCCGGATCGAGCACAGCGAGGCGAGCCTGTACCTGTGGGCGACCCGGGACGAGCCGTGCTGGGAGACCGTGGCGTACCTGGCGGAGAAGGGCGTCCTGGTGGCGCCGGGCGACTTCTACGGCGAGGCGGGCGAGCGGTTCGTGCGGGTCGCGTTCACGGCGACGGACGAACGTGTCGAGGCGGCGGTCAAGCGCCTCGGCTGACCGCCGGACGAGGCGGGCCGTACACGGGCGAGGGCCCGGGGAGCATCCGCTCCCCGGGCCCTCGCCCGCTGTGGTGCGCGCGGTCAGCCGATCGGCAGGCCGCCGAGCGTCTGCCCGGTCGGCAGGCCGCCGAGGCCGCCGCCCAGGGCGCCGCCGGTCGGGCCCTCCGCGCTCTCGGCGGCGGCGCCGGCGGTCTTGCCGACGACCTCGCCCGCGCTGCCGGCGGTGTCACCGGCGACCTTCTGGGCGGCCGGGGTGGCCGTCTTGCCCGCGGCGCCGACGGTCTTGCCCGCGGCGGGGACGGCCGTGCCGACGGCCTGGCTGCCGGTGGCGCCGACGACGCCGGTGGCGGTCTGCGAGGCGCTGTCGACGGCGGTGCCCGCACCGGCGGCGTCCAGGGCGGAGACGCCGCCGAGGGCGCCGGTCGGCGCCAGGCTGTGGTCCAGGGCGCTCGCGGAGCCGGCCGCACCGACCACGGGGGCTGCTCCGGCCGCGAGGATGAGGGCGGCGCGGGCGATCCGACGGGTCAGGGGGAGGGTCATGGTGCTCCTTCGACGAGGTGCGAGGTGTGGTTCGGACGCAGTGACAACCGGCTCTGGGGCGGGTGAGGTTGCGGAGGTCGAAGGTAAAGAATTGGTAATGCGTCGTATTGTCGGGTGGGGAGGAAAACGGACGAACGCGTCATTGCCCCGGCTTCTGCCGAACCGTCACTTCCCTTGTGGGGCAAGGGAATTGGCCGGGTGGGGCGCGGGGTGCGAAAAGCGGCGCGGAAGGGTCGCGAATTTCTCCGGACGAGCCCGGGGCCCATGCCACGGGCGAGTGAATCGCCGTACGGGTGACCGGCTACTGGGCGAGTCGCATACGGACGGTCTCCCCGCCCGGGACAGCCGCGTCCGAGGCCCCGGAGGCCCCCTCCGAGGAGTCCGCGGCCCCGGCCGCCGGGAGCTTCGACCAGCCCCCGAGCGCCTCGCCCGCGCGCCACACCCGGTCCCCGTGGACGACCTCGGTGATGCGCAGCGTCTCCGACCGCGCCACCGCCCACTGCGCCAGCTCCCAGCCGCGCCGGCCGTCCGCCTCGGCCCCGGCCGTCCCCGACCCGGCCACACCCCGTACCGGCACCACGAGCACCGGCGGCGCCGACGCCGAGCGGCCCGCGCTCGGACCACCCGTCACGGCCCGCGGCGCCGCCTTCTCGCCGAACGCCCGGACCAGCTCCGCGCGGACCCGCTCGGGGTCGCCCGGCCGCCCCTCCGTCTCGTTCGCCGTACAGGTCAGCGCCGCCGGGGACCGGCCCGTCAGGGCGGCCGCGAGGAGCGTGGCGTCCGGCTCGTGCTTCGCGTACGCCTGCGGGAAACCGCTCTTCTGCACCTTCTGCGCCGCCACCGTCAGCGGCAGCCGCGAATACCCGGGAACCTTCTCCAGGCCCTCGTAGAACCGGGTCGCCGAGTACACCGGGTCCATGATCTGCGCCGGCGTCCCCCAGCCCATCGAGGGCCGCTGCTGGAAGAGGCCGAGCGAGTCCCGGTCGCCGTGCTCGATGTTCCGCAGCGCCGACTCCTGGAGCGCGGTCGCGAGCGCGATCGTCACCGCGCGCTCCGGCAGGCCCCGGGTCGTACCGACCGCGGAGATCGTGGCGGCGTTCGACGCCTGCTCCGGCGTGAACTCGTAGCGGTTGTCGCCGCTGCCCACACTGCACCGCGGGGTGCCCTTGCTCCCCGTCATCTGGTGCACGGCCACGTACGAGGCGAGGCCGAGGAGCACGGCGAAGGCGGCCGCGGAACGGGCGAGGCGGCCGCGACGGGCGGGGCGGGTGGGCTCGGACACGGGGCCCACCGTACTGGAGGCCGCGTTAGGGTCGGCACATGGCTGACATCACTCCGCTCGACGCGCCCCTCGACCTGTCCCGGGACGGGGCCGAGCTCACCGCCGCCCTCGTCGACTTCCGCTCCGTCAGCGGGACCGAGAAGCCGCTCGCGGACGCCATCGAGCAGGCGCTCCGCGCCCTGCCGCACCTCACCGTCGACCGGTACGGCAACAACGTCGTCGCCCGCACCCGCCTCGGCCGCGGCGAGCGCGTGGTCCTGGCCGGCCACATCGACACCGTGCCCATCGCCGACAACGTGCCCTCGCGGCTCGACGAGAACGGCATCCTCTGGGGCTGCGGCACCTCCGACATGAAGTCCGGCGTCGCCGTCCAGCTCCGCATCGCCGCCACCGTCCCGGAGCCCAACCGCGACCTCACCTTCGTCTTCTACGACAACGAGGAGGTCGCCGCCGACCTCAACGGCCTCGGGAAGATCGCCGCCGCGCACCCCGACTGGCTGGAGGGCGACTTCGCCGTCCTCCTGGAGCCCTCCGACGCCCAGGTCGAGGGCGGCTGCCAGGGCACCCTGCGCGTCATCCTGCACACCGCGGGCGAGCGCGCCCACTCCGCGCGCTCCTGGATGGGCTCCAACGCCATCCACACCGCCGCCCCGATCCTCGCCCGCCTCGCCGCCTACGAGCCCCGCAAGCCGGTCATCGACGGCCTGGAGTACCACGAGGGCCTCAACGCCGTCGCGATCCAGGGCGGCGTCGCCACCAACGTCATCCCCGACGCCTGCACGGTGACGGTCAACTACCGGTACGCCCCCGACCGCTCCCCGGCCGAGGCCCTGGCGTACGTCCGGGACTTCTTCGACGGCTGCGACATCGCCGACTTCGTCGTCGACGACGAGAGCCCCGGCGCCCTGCCCGGCCTCTCCCACCCGGCGGCGGAGGCCTTCATGAAGGCCGTCGGCGGCAGCGCCCAGCCCAAGTTCGGCTGGACCGACGTGTCCCGTTTCAGCGCCCTCGGCGTGCCCGCGGTCAACTACGGGCCCGGCGACCCCATCTACGCGCACAAGCGGGACGAGCACGTTCCGGTCGAGCGGATCCACCACTGCGAGGCACGGCTCCGCGACTGGCTGACCGCCTGACTTCCGTAATTTCGCGTTTCGTCACCTCTGTGGTCCTACTCTGACCGGACCAGAAGATCAGTTGGCGGCCGGACACAGGCCGCCGATCGGCGGAGGGAGCAGGCCATGGGCATTCCCGAGGGAATGGCGAAGCCCGAGGAGCAGCGACTCGGTCCGGTGCTCAGGCGGCGGGACCAGGTCCAGCCGGGCACCACGGACCAGCGACTGCTCGACACGGAGGGCGACTCGGAGTGGGTGCACACCGACCCCTGGCGGGTCATGCGCATCCAGTCCGAGTTCGTCGAGGGCTTCGGCGCCCTCGCCGAACTGCCCAGCGCGATCAGCGTCTTCGGCTCGGCCCGCACGAAGCCCGACTCGCCCGAGTACGAGGCGGGCGTGCGGATCGGCCGGGCGCTCGTCGAGGCCGGCTTCGCGGTCATCACGGGCGGCGGTCCCGGCGCGATGGAGGCGGCCAACAAGGGGGCCAGGGAGGCGAAGGGCGTCTCCGTGGGGCTCGGCATCGAGCTCCCCTTCGAGCAGGGGCTCAACCCGCACGTCGACATCGGCGTGAACTTCCGCTACTTCTTCGTCCGCAAGACGATGTTCGTGAAGTACGCGCAGGGCTTCGTCGTCCTGCCGGGCGGCCTCGGCACCCTCGACGAGCTCTTCGAGGCGCTGACCCTGGTCCAGACGCGCAAGGTCACCCGCTTCCCGATCGTGCTCTTCGGCACGGAGTACTGGAAGGGCCTCGTCGACTGGCTCCGCGACTCGGTCGTCGCGGGCGGCAAGGCCTCCGAGCGCGACCTGCTGCTCTTCCACGTCACGGACGACGTGGAAGAGGCGGTCGCGCTGGTGACGAAGGAGACGGGCAAGTAGCGCCCCGCGGGGCGGGGGGGGCCGGGGGGACGCGCGCCCCC